>DATMIN010000371.1:0-7621 GCA_035554275.1 Burkholderiaceae bacterium | reverse complement strand
CTTCAGCCCGTGGCGCTGCGCGATCGCGAGCAGCGCGGCCATGTCGGCCGCGCGGCCGCCGTAATGCACCGGCACGATCGCGCGCGTGGCCGGCGTGATCGCGGCCTCGACGCGCGCCGGGTCGATGCACAGCGTGGCCGGATCGATGTCGACCAGCACCACGTCGGCGCCGAGGTAGCGCACGACCTCGGCGGTCGCGGTGAAGGTGTGCGTCGTCGTGATCACCTCGTCGCCCGGGCCGATGCCGAGCGCCTCGAGCGCGAGGTGAAGGCCCGCGGTGGCGGAGTTCACCGCCAGGCAATGCAAAGCCGGATCACCGAGGAACGCGGCGAAGTCGTCCTCGAACCGCTTCGCCTTCGGGCCGGTCGTGACCCAGCCCGAGCGCAGCGTGTCGACGACCTCGGCGATCTCGTCCTCGCCGATCTCGGGCTGGGCGAACGGCAGGAACGGCAGCACGGGCGACGTCATGGCCAGGGCCTCAATCGAGCGCCACGAGGTGGCGCGCCGCCGCGCCGGGCACGGCGTCGAGCGCAATGCCGCGGTCGAAGGTGACCAGCCGGCCGCCGCGCTGCACCGCGAGCGCGAGCAGGTACGCGTCGGTGACCTGGCGCGAGCCCAGCACGTGCCGCCACGCGACGCGCCCGGCCTCGAGCAGGCTCAGCGCGTCGGGCCAGAACTCGTGGCGCGCGCCGGCGAGCGCGCGCGCCAGCCGCTCGGCCACGGTCGCGGGCGGCTGGTGATTCGGGTAACTCGCGAGCGACAGGATGCGCACGCAGCCGTTCTGCGTCAGCGGGCACGAGGCCCAGCCGCTGCGCTCGTGGCGCGCCAGCCAGGCCGTCGCGCTGCGGTGATGCAGGTGGCCGGCGTCGAGCAACGCCACCAGCACGTTCACGTCGAGCAGCGCCCGCATCAAAGACCCTCGGCGTCGCGCAGCGCATCGACCTGGGCGTTCGTTGTCACCACACCCGGCCGCGGTGGGAACGGCACGAAGCCGGCCACCGCCTTGCGGCCGCCGCGCGCTGCCGGTGTACCCGCCGGCGCGCCGGCGAGCGAGTGGCGCAGCAGGCGCGACACCACCTGCCCGGCGGTCGCGCCTTCGCGGCGCGCCAGTTCCTTGGCCGCGGCCAGCAGGTCGTCGTCGATGTCGAGGGTCGTGCGCATGCGGATGCTCCGTCGCGACGCCATCGTAGGCGTCATCCAGTGATGCGTTGATGCAGTGATGCGATGGTGCGCCATGGTAGCAGCTCAAGGCTTGCCGACCCAGGCGAGCAGATGCGTGCGCAGCCAGGGCACGGCGTTGAACGCCGTGTAGAGCCCGGGGTGCACGCGCGTGACCAGGCGCGCCAGCGGCGGCGCGAGCGTGACGCGCTGCGCCTGCACGCGGCCGTGCGGGAACAGCGCGCGCACGCGCGCCAGCGGCACGCCGCGCACGTCGGCGTTGCGCGGGTTGTTCACGGTGAAGTCGTACCAGAGCACGCCGCCGCCCGGCTTGACCCAGCGCCAGATCGCATCGGCCAGGCGCTGCTGGTAGGCGTCGGCCAGCAGCGACGAGAACACGGTGGCGACGAGCACCGCGTCCTGCGACGCGCTGGGCAGATCGAGCGCCAGCGCATCGCCGGCGTGCAACGCGATCGCCTGCGGCAGCGCGGCACGCGCGGCTTCGAGGCGACCGGGCAGCAGCTCGACGCCGCCGAGGTTCGGCGCGGCAAAGCCGAGCTGCATCAGCTCGACGAGGTTCGCGCCGTGGCCGCAGCCGACCTCGAACACGCGCTTGTCGGCGCGGGCGTGCCAGCCGATGCGATCGAACAACGCGAGCAGCGCGCGCTGGCGCTCCTGCAGCGTCATCCGCACGTCGGGGCGATCGACGCCGTAGCGCGCATCGAGACCGGCGCGGCGGGCGTAGCGCGCGGCGATCGCGTCGGCTTCGTCGGCCTCGTCGGGCTCGTTCATCGCCGCACGCTCACCGCGTCGATGAAGCGCTGCGCGAGCACCGGGTAGCTGTGGTGCGCGAGCACGAACGCGCGGCCGCGCGCACCCATCGCCGCGCGCTCGGCGGGCGTCTTCGCGGCGAGCGCGCGCAGCCCGTCGGCCACCGCTTGCGCCGACTCGGGCGCGACCGTCAATCCACAGCCGGCCTCGGCCACCGGGTCGTTGCCGGCCTCGACCGAGTGCAGCACCGCGCGGCCGGCCATCAGGTAGTCCACCAGCTTGTTCGGCGCGATGCCGAAGCGGTAGATCGGCACGCGCTGCCAGCCGATGTAGGCGATGTCGAACGCGGCCAGCAGCGCCGGGATCTGCGCCTTCGGCACGGGCGCGAGGAGCGTCACGTTCGCCAGGCCCTCGTCGCGCACGCGCTGCGCGAGGCGCGCCTTCTCGTGGCCGTCGCCGACCAGCACGAACGCCAGCGCCGCGTCGCGCAGCAGCGCGGCGGCGTCGAGCAGCACGTCGAGCGCATTGGGCAAGCCGTGCGAGCCGGCATAACCGACGATCGTGCGGCCCGCGGCCTTCAGCGCGGCGAGCGGCACGGCCACGTCGGCGGCCAGCGGCGCCGGCTCACCGGCCCACTCCTCGGGAGAGATGCCGTTCGGCACGATGTGCAGCTTGCGCGGGTCGAGCCCGTGCGCGGCCAGGTGGTCGGCGACCTTCGGCAGCATCGAGACCACGACGTCGGCGTCACGGCACGCATCGTCCTCGGCCTTCTGGCACAGGCGGATGAACGGGTGGCGCGGCGACATCCCCGACAGTTCGATCGGCGACAGCGGCCACAGGTCGTGCACCTCGTGCACCAGCGTCGCGCGGGCCCGCTGCGCAAGGCGGCGCGCGACCCAGATGTCCATCGGATACGTGCTCGACGCGATCACCACGTCGGGCGCGAACGTCCGCGCGAGCGAAGGCGCCTCGCGCCACAGCCGCGCGAGGAACGCGGCGATGTTGCGCACCCGGCCGACGCCGTTGCCAGCGTAGCGCGGCGCGCGCAGCCAGCGGTAGCGGATGCCGTCGATCACCTCGTCGCCCGGCGCCGCCGGCTGCACGCGGCGCACGTGCGAGTACGTCGCCGCGACGATCAGCACCTCGTGGCCGGCGCGCACCCACTCGCGCGCGAGGTAGTACGGCCGGAACTCCATGCCGTGGCGCGGCGAGCCGGCGTAGTGGTTGATCAGCAGCAGCTTCACGTCAATGGCTCCGCGCTTCGCGCGACCCGCACCGCATGAAACGCTGCTATGGCTTTAGACGTCTGCTGTCGGCCCTTCGCGGTCGTTCGACGCGCGTTTCGAACCCCGGCGTTCGCGCATCGGCGCGGCAAAGGCGAGAGCGGCCAGGCCGGCGAGGGCTGGCCGGACGGCGGGCTGTGTGCGACGCCGAGAAGCGCAGGGCTCGTGGCCGCGCGCGCAGCGCGCTTCGTGGACTGACTTGTCGCAGCTGTTTGAACGCAGCGAACGCAGTGAGCGAAGTGAGTTCTGCGACGGGCCACGAGACCGAGCATCGCAGGGCCCCGCCCGGACGCGGGCGGCCCGCAGGGCCGAGCGCGCCTGGCGGGGTGACGGCACGCAGGGCCGGCACACCCCTCGCGCAGCGAGGGGCGAGCAGTCTGCCCGCCGGCCGGCCAGCTCGCGCCGGCGACCGCGCCGATGCGCGAACGCCGAGGTTCAAAACGCGCGGCGAATGACCGAGAAGGGCCGTCGGCGGCCGCACGATCACAGCGCAACGCGGACCGTTTCACTTCAATGGCACGCACCCGGCCGCCATGGGCCACGACGTGGCGCCTGCGCTGGGGTGAAGCGACGTGGGTCTTCATTTCGGGCGCTGCGCCACCATGAAGTAGCCGAACGGAAAGTGCCGGCTCGACACCCGTGCGATCCGCGCGCCGAACGCGCTGCGCCCGAACGCGCCGACCGCCCACTGCAGCCCCATCGCGAGCGGCGGGCCCACGAGCGGCGCTTTCGACAGCGCCTTCGCGAACAGGTCGGCGGCGATCTCGACGATGCCGCCGAGCGCGTCGAGCCGCAGCACCTGCAGCCCGTTCATCACCGCGAAGCGCTCGAGCGCGAAGTTGGTGTAGCGGTAGTAATCGTGCGGATGGGCGTGGATCGAGTAGTAGAACGGCACGTTCATGAGGATCTCTCCGCCCGGCGCGAGCACGCGCGCCATCTCACGCCACAGCAGCGCCGGCTCGCTCACGTGCTCGAGCACGTCGGACAACACGATCGTGTCGAAGCGCGAATCAGGAAACGGCAGCGGCCGCGCCAGATCGGCCTCGAGATCGACATGCGCGCCGCCTTGCCAATCGACGGTGACCACCTCGTCGACGAGCGGCGCGTACAAGCCGTACAGCGGCGCGCTGCCGCAACCGAGATCGAGCAGCCGGCCGCGCGCGCGCGCCGGCAGCTGGGCCTCGTAGACCGCCGCGACGAGGTCACCCATCAGGCGCGAGCCGATGCCGAGTTCGCGCGCATCGCGCGCGCCGCGCCAGTGGCCGCGGTGCCGCTCGAACTTGGTCGGCGCCCAGGTCGCGGCGTTCTTCATCGGCCCGGGGTCGCGCTGACGATCAGCGTGTCGCGGTACTTCGGCATCCAGTCGAGCACCCGCGCGAGCAGCGCGCCCTTCGCGCTGACGTGATCGGCGTGGCACAGCTCGACGCGCGTCGGCGTGTAGCCGGCGTCGACCAGCACCTTGCAGAGCGTGTACGGCGTGAACCAGTAGCGGTGATCGGTGTTGATCAGCTCGCCCGACGACAGGAAGTTGCGCAGCCGAAACGCGTTCGGTGTCGCGACCACGAGCTCGCGGAAGCGATAGCGCCGCATCGACGCGAGAAAGCGCACGACGTCGCCGACATGCTCGATCACGTCGGCGAGCAGGCAGACGTCGAACGCGTCGTCGGGCACCTCGTCGGGCGCGTAGACCTCGGAAAAGCCGAGTTCGTGCAGCAGCGCCACGCCCGGCTCGCTCGTGTCCATGCCGACGCAGCGCTTCGCTGCGTCGCAGAGCTGCCGGTGCAGATACGTGCCCTGCGCGAGCTTGGCGCGGATCAGCTCGAGGTGGTCGCAGCAGCCCACGTGCAGCACCGAGCGGCCGCGCGCGATCGCGACCAGCCGGTCGGCGCGGCGCGGCGCGCGGCCGGCGTTGCCGAGCGCGAAGCGGTGCGCGTTGCTGAAGCGCTCGCCGTTCAGGAAGTCGCGGGTGGTCGGGTCGAGGTCCATGTCTCAGGGCGGGTCCATCAGAGCGTGTCCATCAATGCGCGCAGGCGCGCGGCGAAGCGGGCGTGGTTGGCGCGCGCGTCGAAGCCGGTTTCCCACGCGCGCCGCGCCGCTTGGCGGCGTGCGGCGCGGCGTGCCGCGTCGGTGTCGAACAGCACGCGCTCAAGTGCACTCGCCGCAGCGTCGGCGCTCGCATCGGCCGCGAGCAGCGCGCCATTGTCGTCGCCGACCAGCTCGCGCACGCCGCCGACGTCGGTCGCGACCATCGGCACGCCGGCGCTGGCCGCCTCCTGCAGCGCGACCGGCAGCCCCTCGGAGGCGCTGAGCTGCACGAACCCATCGACCGGCTGCGCGGCGTAGTGCGCGAGCACGGCGCGGTGCTCGACCTGGCCACGCAGGTCGGCGGCAAGGTTCGGCGGTGCGTCGCGCAGCACCGCTCTCGCATCGTCGAGCGTCGGCCCGCCACCGAAATGCGTCCAGTGCAGCGCGCGCGCCGGATCGCGCCGCGCCAGCGCGACCAGCGTCCGCGCGATCAGCGGCACGCGCTTGACCGCGCTCGCGTGGCTGCACGAGACGACGCGCGCGATGCTGTCGTCGGACGCGCGCGCGAGCGTCGCGGCCGGCTCGGTGCCGAGGCGATGCAGCGCGAGCCGCGCGGCGTCGACGCCGGCGCCGCGCAGATAGTCGTGGCCGTGCGCCGAGATCGCGACGGTGAGCGCGAGCGTGTCGTACATCGCCGGGTGCCAGGGCTGGAACGGCGGGTCGAACGCGTCCTCGTACAGCTCGTGGCGGTGCCCGCGCGTCACGACCTCCGTGCGCGGCCGCTCGGCGGCGAGCCGCGCGAGCGCGAGCGTGCTGCCGCCGCGCCAGTAGGTGTAGAAGAGCAGCGGCGCGTCTTCGGCCGGGAACGCACGACGGGCCCAGCGCGAGGTGGCGCGCGCGACAGCGGCCCAGCGCCAGACGCGCACCGCGCCGACCACACCGCCGCGCCGCAGCGCGCGCCGGAGCTCGTCGATGAAGCCGGGCCACGTCCACGCCAACAGCAGGTCGGCGAGGCGGCCGCGGCGGCGCGTGTCGGACAGGCTCGTGTCGACCTCGACGCCGGCCGGCACCGCGTCGCGCGCGCCGCTCGCGTGCAGCGGCGCGAGCGTGATCGGCCCGAGCCGCTGCACCAGATGCGGCAGCTCGGGTGCAACGAACATGCGCTCGCCGCCGTTGAACGCGAACGGCGTGTTGACGGTGACGAGCACGAGCCGCGGCGTCATTGCGCGGCGGCCCCGGCGTGCGTGAGCCGCATCAGCGCGAGCGCCCACGCGAGCAGCAGCGCCTCGGCGATCAGCAGCGCGAGCGGCACCGCGAGCGGCGCGCTCCAGCGCTGCATCAGCGCGGCGGTGAAGCCGCAGCCGAGCAGCACGCGGCCGAGCGCGTGCCACGTGAGCGGCCGGAACGCGCCGCGCGCGAGCAGCACGGTCACCAGCAGCCGCACCGCCATCGAGAGCACGCCGGCGGCCGACATCGCGACGAGCAGTACCCCCGAGGCCACGCCCACCGGCCACAGCACCGGCAGAACGACGAGCGCGAGCAGCGCGGCCCCGGCGAGCGCGAACGCGACGCGCCGATCGAGCCGCGTGCGCAGCCGCGCGAGCAGCTCGCGCGTGCCGATCGCGCGCTCGGCGCGCGCCGCGCGGTCGTACGCCATCGGCGCGACGTACGCGGCGGCCACGCCGAACAGCTGGTACACGTGCAGGCCGAGCGACACGATGCCGATCTCGGCCAGCGGCCCGCCGAGCCAGCCGGCGGTGCTGAGCAGCAGCGGCGGCGCGAGCGCGGTCAGCACGCTCTGCCCGCCGGTCTCGAGGCTCACCGCCCACAGCGTTCGGCGCGGCCAGGGGGCGTGCGAAGGCGTGTCGCCACCCGCGCGCGCGCCGACCCGGCGCACCCACACGCCGGTGATCAGCGCCGAGACCGCGGCCGCGAACAGCAGTGGCCACGCCAGCCCCTGCGGCCGGTGCGCGAGACACAGCGGCAGCACGCCGGCGAGCAGCAGCAGCGCCGGCGCCGCGGTGATCGCGGCGTACCCGACCGGGCCGACTTCGCGCAGCAGCAGCGCGCGGCCGAGCAGGTGCGCGGCGCCGAACGGCACCACCGCGGCGACGACGAGCACCGGCAGCAATGCCGGCCAACCCGGGGCCGCGAGGCTCGGCCAAACGATAGTGATCAGCGCCATCGCCAGCGCGGCGAGCGCAAACAGCACCAGCAGGTAGCGGCCGACCCACGCGCGCAGCGCCGCCACCGGCACGCGCTCGCGGTACTGCAGGTGCAGCAGCGCCTGCGGCAGGCCGAGCACCGCGAGCGTGACCGCGGCGTCGCTCCAGCTGCGCAGCAGCCCGAACGTGCCCTGCGCGGCGAGGCCGAGCGTCGAGGCC
>DATMIN010000370.1:0-2863 GCA_035554275.1 Burkholderiaceae bacterium | reverse complement strand
CGGCGATTGCGGTTATCTTTCGACTCCAACCCCGTCACCCGTGCGGCCCGCGCCGCCTGCGATGAATCTTCCACCGACGACGGTGCGCGTCTGGGACCTGCCGACGCGCCTGTTCCACTGGACACTGGCCGCCTGCGTGCTGGCCTCGATCGGCACCGCCTGGGTCGGCGGCAACGCGATGACGTGGCACTTCCGGCTCGGCTACGCGGCGCTCGCGCTGCTCGCGTTCCGGTTGCTGTGGGGGCTGGTCGGCGGGCGCTGGTCGCGCTTCTCGAGCTTCGTCTACGCGCCGTCGGCGCTGCTGCGCTACGTGCGCGGGCAAAGCCGCGACGACGAGCACCACGAGGTCGGCCACAGCCCGCTCGGTGCGCTGTCGGTGTTCGCGCTGCTCGCGGCGCTCGCGGCGCAGGTCGGCTCGGGGCTGTTCGCCGACGACGAGGTCGCCAACACCGGCCCGCTGAACCAATTCGTCAGCGACGCCACCGCGCATGCGCTGACGACGTGGCACCGCAAGGTCGGGCAGTGGCTGATCATCGCGCTGATCGTGCTGCACATCGCTTCGGTGCTGTACTACCTGATCGTGCGCCGGCGCGATCTGCTGCGGCCGATGCTCGTCGGCGACAAGACGCTGCCCGCGGCCGTGCCCGCCGCCGCCGACAACGCGCGCACGCGGCTGCTCGCCGCGGCGCTGCTCGCGCTGTGCGCCGGCGGCACGGCGTGGCTGGTGAGCCTGGGAGGCTGAGGCGATGGTGGCCGAACGCAAGACCAGCGCGAGTGCGGCCGACAGCGTGCCGCCCGAGATCGTGATCGCGCCGCTCGACGCCGGCAGCGATCTCGACGCGGTGCGCGCGATCCTGCGCGAGTACGCGGCGAGCCTGGCGATCGACCTGTGCTTCCAGGGCTTCGAGGCCGAACTCGCCGCGCTGCCGGGCGACTACGCCGCGCCGTCGGGCCGGCTGCTGCTCGCGCACGTCGACGGCGCGCTGGCCGGCTGCGGCGCATTGCGCGCGCTGCCCGAGGTCGACGATGGCAACGCCTGCGAGATGAAGCGGCTGTTCGTGCGCCCCGCGTTCCGCGGCTTCGGCCTGGGGCGCGCGCTGGCCGAGGCGCTGCTCGACGAAGGCCGGCGCGCCGGCTACTCGACGATGCTGCTCGACACGCTCGACGAGATGGAGTCGGCGCGCGAGCTGTACGCGCGGCTCGGCTTCGTCGAGTGCGCGCCGTACTACTTCAACCCGATCCCCGGCGCGCACTACCTGAAGGCGAGCCTGGGCTGAGGCGTGCGCCGGGCGCGTACCATCGACCGCACACGCACGCGCCGGGAGGGCCATGACGGGATCATCGACACCATCGTTCGAGCTGCATGCGGGCGCGTTGCGCCTGGCGCTGCGGCCCGACCTCGGCGGCTGCATCGCCGGCTTCTGGCACCGCGACACGCCGATCCTGCGCTCGACCGAGCCCGGTGCGCTCAGCGCCTCGCGCCCGTCGGCCTGCTACCCGCTGCTGCCGTACTCGAACCGGCTCGCGTACCGCAAGTTCCGCTGGAAGGGCCACGAGTACACGACGCAGCGCAATTTCGACGACAACCCGCACTCGGTGCACGGCGTCGGCTGGCAGCGGCCCTGGGAGATCGTCTCGAGCAGCGTGCTCGAGCTCGTGATCCGGCTGCAGCATGCGGGCGACGCCGACTGGCCGTTCGCGTTCGAGGCGACGCAGTACTTCACGCTGACGCCGCAGTCGATGCGCGTCGACCTGGTGTTCACCAACAGCGCCGAGATCGCGCAGCCGGTCGGCCTCGGCTGGCACCCGTACTTCACCAAGCGCGCGCGCAGCCGGCTGCACATCGAGCTGACCGACCGCTGGGATTCCGACGCCTCGCAGCTGCCGGTGCGCAAGGTCGCCCAGCCCGGCATCGACAGCGACGTCGCGCACCTCGCGTTCGACAACTGCTTCGACGGCTGGCGCGGGCCGGCGCGCATCCGCGACGAGAAGTTCTCGCTGCAGCTGAGTTCGTCGCTCGGGCGGCTGGTGGTGTTCACGCCGCAGGACCGGCCGTACTTCTGCGTCGAGCCGGTCAGCCACGTCTCGAACGCGATCCACATGGCCGACCCGCTCGCGCACGGCCTGCGCAGCGTGGCGCCGGGCGAGCGCATCGACGCGTCGATGACGCTCGAGGTCGCGGTGCTGTGACGCCGGTCGCGGCCGGCGAGGTGCGCGTGGCCGTCGCCGCGGCGGCGCGGCTGGGCGAGTCGCCGGTCTGGCACCCGCGCGAGAACGCGCTGTACTACTGCGACATTCCCGGCCACACGCTGCAGCGCTTCGACCCGATCAGCGGCGAGCTGCGCCACTGGCAGTTCGACACCGACGTCGCCAGCCTCGCGCCGATGCTGAACGGCCAGCTGCTGCTGGCGATGCGCGATGGCCTGTGGCACTTCGACCCCGCGACCGGCGAGCGGGCGCGCGCGGCCGACGTGCCGTACGACCCGGCGCTCGAGCGCTTCAACGACGGCAAGTGCGATGCGAAGGGGCGCTTTTGGGTCGGCACGATCTACGAGCCGCGCGACCCGCCGCGTGCCGCGCTGTACCGCTTCGCGCACGGCGGGCTCGAAAAGCAGGTCGACGCGCTGACGGTCACGAACGGCCTGGCGTGGAGCCCGAATGGCCACACGATCCACTGGAGCGACACCCAGGCGCACACCATCTTCGCCGCCGATTTCGACCCGGCCGGCGGCACGCTGAGCCGGCGCCGCGTGTTCGCGAGCTTCGCGCCGAAGGTGCCCGGCGCGCCGCTGGCCGACTACGGCGGCCGCCCCGACGGCGCCGCGATGGACGCCGAGGGCTGCTACTGGGCCGCGATGTTCGA
>DATMIN010000369.1:0-13514 GCA_035554275.1 Burkholderiaceae bacterium | reverse complement strand
GAGGAGATGAAGGTGAGGTAGACGTTGGTGCGGCGACAAAAGGCCTCGCGGTCGATCAGGCGCATGCGCAGCCGCGGCACCGTCCGGTCGGCGACCAGCGGTGTGATGTCTTCGGCCCACTTGCTGTCGGCGTAGACGAGGTCGGGCGAGTCCTGCGCGAGCAGCTTCACCACGTGCGCAAGCAGGCCCTTGGCCGGAACGTCGTCGTCGCCAATCATCCAAAAGTAGTGCGAGTCGGCGGCGCGGTAACAGGCGACGAAGTTCGGCGCCGACCCGATGTTGGTGGCCTGCCGCACGACCCTGCCGACGGCGCACTGCGCGACGAAGCCGGCGGTGACCTCAGGCGTGCGGTCGGTGGAGGCGTTGTCGAGCACCACGACGTCAATCGATGCTTCCAGGCCGCGGACCTCGATCGCGAGCGTGTCGAGCAACAGCGCCAGGTGGCCGGCGCGGTTGTAGGTCGGGATCGCGATCGTGAGGAGCTTGCCGGTCATGCGGGTGTTGGTCGTCTGAAGAATGGCAGGAAGAGGTGAACCGTCCAGGGCAGCCCGACCACCACGGTCGTTAGCGCGTACAGCCCGATAACGGTCAGCGAGCTGACTTGCGAGCCGAAGTAGGCACAGGCCAGCGTCAGCAGGCCGCCGACGATCGACGCCGCCAGCATCGGCTCCTGCTTGTGTGCGCGCATGTAGGTGGCGGCCGCGAAGATGAAGGTGTTGGTGATCGTGACCAGCGCGAGGCACGCCAGGATCGGAAGAGACGCGAGCCGCGAGACAAACGCGACATCGTGGGCGCGCAGTACGTGGACCACGAGCAGCAGCAGCAGCGACGACAGTACCGTGAACAGCGTCGAACTCCTCAGCACCCGAACAAAGACTTGGTTCAGCACCCCGCGCTCGTCGCGCGCGATCAGTTGCGCCATGCGCGGGGCGCTCGCGTTGATCCAGCTCATGCCGAGTGTTGACAGAGACGAGAAGATCGTCAGCGCGATGCCGACCTTGCCGGCCTCGGCTGCGCCCTGGTTCGCGAAGATCAGCGGCACGAACGCCTGGAAGATGAAGTAGCCGCTGATCCAGCTGAGCGCGATCCGCCATTGCAGCGGGAAGATCTCGGTGCGCCAATTCATCGTGTGCTGCGCCGCGTGCTGCAGATCGAGCGTCGGACGCAGCAGCCGCGCATGCCGGCGCACCCACCAAAGGGCCGCCACCGAGCCCGACGCTGCCATCAGCGGCATCGCCCGCAGCCCGGCGTGCAGGCTCAGCGCGGCCCACATCAACGCGAAACCACAGACCGACTGAACCAAGCGCATCCGCGCGACTTGCCCGACCCGCCCGATGCCCTCGAGCACGGCGAGCTGGGGGCTCAGGTAAAGGTTGATCGACGTGAAGAACACCAGCGCGACCCAGGTGCCCAGCCACTGGCCGACCGGCAGAATGCCTTTTGCGGCAAAGAAGGCATACCCGGCGACGCTGACAACGGCGAAAAACAGCAGCGAAGCCGCCAGATACCACTTGCGCAACAACGACAGCAGCGAATTCAGGCGCGCCAGGTGGCTCGGGGCACCGGCAATGCTGCCGTCGGCGCCGACCTGCAGGTGCGCGATCTCGTGGCTGACCAGCTGCACGATCACCGCATTGAAGCCGAGTTCGAAGAAGACCTGAAGTGCGAGCAGGCTGAGGAACGTGTAGTAGTAGCCCTGTTCGACCTGGGTGAACCAGACTGGGATGAACAGCACCATCAGGCCGCCGGCCAGGATGTTCCAGCCGCGCTGCAGCAGCGTCAACAGAATGTGGAAGTCGATGTGAAGCGCCCGCCACGCACTTGCGCGCGGCGTCGCGACGGCCCCCGGATCGATCTCAGCCAACGCGCTGCGCCAGGTAGCGGCCGACCCGGCCGGTCGACCAGCCGCAGTCGATGTCGGCCGCTTCGTTCTTCAGCAGCGTCAGGCCGTCGATCGACTCGATCAGGCGCGCGACGCTCTGCGGGCTGTACTGGTTGATGTGCTCGTGGATCACGATGCAGCGATCGACGTCGCGGCTTGTGAACTGCGCCTCGACGCCCGGGTCCAGCTCGAGCGGCACTTCGAGGTAGAGCAGCCCGCCGGGTTCCAGGTACTTCAGCGAATCGATCACGAAGGCCCGAGGGCTGCCGACATGCTCGAGCACGTGCATGCACATCAGCAATGCGTAGCGGCCTGGTTCCGGATCGCCGATCTTGCGGACGGCGAGCGCGCGCACGCTGGCGTCGACCTGGGCGTCCGAGGTGTCGAAGATGTGCGTCTCGCGGTAGCGGCCGATGACCTCGGGTGGAATGAACTTGCCGTCCGAGCCGCCGAGGTCGAGCGCGAGCGACATCGCCTGTTGTGGCAAGAGCGGGGCCAGGAAGTCGGCGACGCCGCGGTTGCGGCTGGTGCGCTCGACCGGATCGGCGCCGACCCGCGCCGCGATCCCCGCATAGCTCGGCTCGACCGAGATCCGGTCACGGTCGTAGCCCGTCGAGCGGTAGTCGGCGTAGAGCGGCTTCAGGTCGTCGTAACCGTACGCGTGGCTGAGAGTCAACGACTGGCAGCGCGAGCAGAAGTTGCACGCGGTGCGCAGCAGTGTCGGCGGGCGTTGCGCGCGCAGGCCTGCGAGCTTGCGGGCCGCGAAGTGCCGCGCACGCGACGCGAACGAGCGCCCGGGCAGCGCCCGCATCGCGCCGCGCGCCGAATACAGCGCGTGCTCGTCGCGCGAGGTGTCGACCCGCAGGCTGAAGAACGGCGCATAGACCCCTACCGGCAGCGACGAGGCACTCGGTCGATCGCAGACGCGGCAGGTCGTCATGTCACCTGCACCAGGTAGTCGCGCGTGTCCTCGATCTGCCGGTCGAGCGGATGCTGCGCGACACCGAGGCGTGCCGCCATCGACCGATAGGCCGACCCGTCGCCGACGTAGCGATCGACGCGATCGGTGGCCACGTCCGGTCGGCGGATGTCGACCTGCGGACCGACGAGCGCGCGCACACGCTGCGCCAGCTCGCCCACCTCGACCTCACGCTCCCCCGCGGTGTCGATGCAGCTCCAGCGGCCAGCCCCCTCGTCGAGCAGATGCGCCATCGCGGTGGCGAGGAGGTTCTCGACCGCGGTGTAGGAGCGGACCACTCGATGCGCGGCCTTGATCTCGATCACGCCGTTGCTGCGCGCCTGCTCGATGAACGACGAGAGCGCATAGCTGCCGAGCTTGTTGATGTACGGCCCGCTCAGGTTGAACAGCCGCACCGCCAGTACGCGGCGATGCGCCCCGCTTTCGGCATAGCGCCGGAAGAGCGCCTCGTCCTCCAACTTCAGCGCGCCGTAGGCGTGCACGGAGTCGACGCCTGCGCCCGCCGCGAGCGCCTGTGCGGCCGCGCCCGACGAAGCCAGGAAGACCCGATCGGCACCGACCTTCGCGGCGGCGCGTTCGGTGAGTGCCGAGATCGAACGGTTGCGCTCGACGTACTCGGCGGCCGTCATCGCGGCCGTCTTCTCCTTGGTCAGGTACGCGAAGTGAAAGAGGATCGACGGTTGCGCCGGCAGCGTCTCGAGGTCGGCCAGCGCGTGCTGGGCCACCGAGCTTCCGTCGCGCAGCCGCACCATCTTCGGCACGCTGCCGAAGCAGCGGACCCGAGCGCCGAGGGCCGGGCCGAATGCCTCGCCGAGCATCTCGAGCAGCGCCCGACCGAGCCAGCCGGTCGCACCGGTGACCAGGATGCGCTCGTTCCCGGCGCGCAGCCGTTGCGCGATTGGCGAAAGAAAACGCAGCGGCGCGGTCATGCGAATTGCCCGAGTACCTTGTCGCCGATCTCGTCGGCCGCATCGACGCGCTCGCCGCGGCCGGCGAGGTCGGCTGCTGCACCGTAGCCGTAGGCGACCCAGAGGAAGCGCGCGCCGGCCGCGTCCGCGGCGTCGGCATCGATCAGGCTGTCGCCGACGAAGACGAACGGCGCACCGGCACATCCCATCCGCAGCAGCGTCTCGTTCAGGTGCATCGGGTCGGGCTTGCACGCCGCCACCGCGTCGCCGCCGGCCACGCCGTCGAACAGCGCGCGGATGCCGAGGTCGGTCAACACCTTTTCTGTCAGCGCGTGCGGCTTGTTGCTGCACACGCCCAAGCGCGCGCCGCTCGCGCGCAGGCGACAGAGTGCCGCCTCCGTACCCGCATACATGTCGACGCGCGGCGTCGGCGTGCGGCCGTAACGGGCGCGGAAGTCCGCGAGCGCCGGCGCTATGTCGGTTGCATCGACCTCCAACGCGGCCCCGATCAGCGCGGGCGCGCCGAGGCCGATCCACTGCCGGACGTCATCGAGCGCGCACGGCGGCATGCCACGTTCGGCGCGCATTGCGTCGAGCACGCGCGCGATGCCCGGGGCACTGTCGACCAGCGTCCCGTCCAGATCGAAGACGACAACGGGACGGCTCACGGGCGCAGCACGTTCGAGGCCAGTTCTTCGCGGGACAGGAACGGGAACATGTCCTCCAGCGGCGGCGTGACGATGCGGCCGTCGTCGAGCTGGCGCGAGCTCATGCGCGGCTCGAACTGCTGCGCATCGTCGAGCATCACTTCGCACAGCAGCGGTCCCGGCGTGGCCAGCGCCTCGTGGACGCCGGTAGCGAACTCGGGCGTGTCGAGGCGGCGAGCCGGGATGCCGTAGGCCGCGGCGACTTTGGTGTAGTCCGGGAAGCTCACGCCGTTGGCGGGGCCTTCGCCAACCAGGCGCTTGAAGAAATTGCCCTGCGACGTGCGGATCGACAAGTAGCCGTTGTTGTTCAGTACGAAGATCTTCACCGGCAACTGGTAGTGGGCCAGGGTCTGCAGCTCCTGGATGTTCATCTGGATGCTGCCGTCGCCGGCCAGGCAGACGACGCTCGCACCGGGCGGCGCCGCGAAGCTCGCGCCGATCGCGGCGGGCAGGTCATAGCCCATCGAGGCGCTGCCGGAGTTCGAGAAGAGCCGCTGGCCCTTCTTCAGATCGCCGGCCTGGAACGAGGTGATGCAGGCCGTCGCATTGCCCGTGACGACGATGTCGCGCTCCTGCAGCGCGCCGAACAGCACCTCGATGAAGTGATACGGGTTGATCTTGCCGCGCCACTCCCGATGCTTGGGCTGCACCTGCGGGTACAGCGTCGCGCGCTCCTTGGCCCAGGCGAGCCAGCGCCGGTGCGCAGCGCTGCCGAAACTGAACTCCGGTGCCAGTTCGGCCAGTCGCTTCAGGAACACCTTGGCGTCGCGGCAGATGCCGTGATTGATCTGCACCGTCGGCTTGCGCAACTCCGCCGGATCGATGTCGATCTGGATCTTGAAGGCGCCTGGCGCGAAGCCGGCGTAGTTGTAGCTCGTCTGGCGAATGTTCAGCCGGCTGCCGATCACCAGCATCACGTCGCTGCTCTGCGCGACGAAATTTCCGGCACGGGTGCCGATCGTGCCGGGGCGGCCGCAGAACAGCGGGTCGTCGGAGCCGATCAGGTCGTGGGTCCACGCGGTCAGCACCGGCACGTGCAGCGCGCGGATCGCGGCGTCGAATTCGCCGAGGGCGCGCGCGGCGCGCACGCCGGTGCCCGCGAGAACGACCGGGCGCTCGGCGCGCGACAGGCGGTCAAGGACGAAGCGCACGTCGTCGTCGAGGCTCGCCTGGCCCGCTGTGGGCGTCGCTTCCGGGGCGTCGTAGCCGACCAGCGTCTCAGGCTCGATCAGGCTCGACTGCACGTCGATCGGGATGTCGATCCAGACCGGGCCGGGCCGGCCGGTGGTGGCGGTCAGATACGCCTTCTCGAGCTCGTAACGCACGCGTAGAGGATCGGCCAGCACGACCGCGTACTTGGTGATCGGCTCGACCATGCGAACGATCTCGGCCTCCTGGTCGCCGAGCTGGCGCATGCCTTCCACCGGGCTGGTCGCGAGGCAGGTCTCGCGCTTGACCTGGCCCGAGAGCACCAGCATCGGCACCGAGTCGGTCCAGGCGCCGAACACGCCGTTCAGCGCATTGATGCCGCCCGGGCCAGTGGTCACGTTGACGACACCAATCGCGTCGGCCACGCGTGCGTAGCCCTCGGCGGCCATCGCGCAGGCCTGCTCATGGTGATGGAACACGGGCCGGAACGCTGGGTTGAACCCGAGCGCGTCGTTGAGGAACATCGCGCCGCCGCCGGTCAGCATAAACACATGCTTGACGCCGCGTTCGGCGAGGAACTGGCCGACGTATTCGGCGACGCGGATCTTCTTCGGTTCGGTCATGGCGTGGGGATCCCATACAGGACGGTGTCGAAGCCGTTGAAGGAGTGGC
This sequence comes from Burkholderiaceae bacterium, assembly GCA_035554275.1. Taxonomy (GTDB): domain Bacteria; phylum Pseudomonadota; class Gammaproteobacteria; order Burkholderiales; family Burkholderiaceae_C; genus LMDS01. The sequence continues at coordinate 7,217 of DATMIN010000369.1, read as the reverse complement.
CTCGCAGGTGAAATTCGTAGCCGAGATCCCAAGCATCGATCTGCAGCAGCAACTCCCAGAGATCGCGAGGCCGGTGGTAGGCGCTGATCGCCAGCCGCGGGCGGTACCTCTCGATCAGCCCGCGCCCGCCGACGAGCGCCTGGCCTTCTGCGCCTTCGATGTCCATCTTGATCAGCGTCGGCGCGAAGTTCGGCAGCGCCTGGTCGAGCGCGACGGTCTGAACCGTGATTTCACCGTCGTCGGCGAAGTGGCTGGCCGCGTCGTCGGCCACGAAGCGCAGCTGCGTCATCGCATTCCAGACGCCGCACGGAAACGCGAATCCGCTTTCGCCGGCCAGCGCCGCACCTAGCTTCGGGAAGTGCGCCGGGTCCGGCTCGAACGCCGCCACGGCGCCGAACTCAAAACCGTGCCGGCGGAAGCTGGTGATCGTGTCACCGGTGTAGGCGCCGCAGTCGATGAAGCGGATCGGCGAGGTCGGAGCCGGAAGGTCGAGCGGAAAGTAAGGATGCACCGGGTCGGGCGCGGGCAGGGCGTTGGCCGCGCCGTTCAACCGCTGATCAAGAAGCGCGACAAAGAACGAGCGGCTTGCATCGTCGGCGAGCGCGTCGTGGGCGCGGCAAATGTCGTCGCCGAAGGGCAACGACTCCTTCGCCGGCGCCAGCCAGAAGTGCGCGCGCTCTGGCCACGCGTCGATCAGATCCTGTAGCAGCCAGACGTCCGCGAAGCCTTCCGCAAGCAGCGCAGCACGCACCGCACCGATGTCGACCCCGGGGTTGTGCAGGCCGATCAGCACCGCGCAGTTCCGCCTCAGCTCGGACGGGCACTCGCCGGGTCGGAACACCGGCAGCCCGCCGCTCGGAGCCGCCTGCCGATCGATGAAGCCGTGCACGGTGCGACCGTCCGTGGCCAGCGCGGCCGCCCACTTCCGCCCGGTGCTGCCGGCGCCGTAGACGAGCCAGTGGCGCAGCGCCGGCCCGCGCTCGGACCGGCTGCGGTCGGCGCCGTTCGACAGCACCCGGGTCAGATCGGCGCTCGACATGTGTGCCTCGCTCAACCGCGCGCGAGGCCGCGCGACATGATGACGGAGCGCAGCGACTCGTTCGATGCGTACGGGCTGTCGATGTCGACGATGCCAAGCGGCGCGTCCTTCGTGACCGCGTTCAGCAGCACTTCGCCGTTCATCAGTTCGCGGCACGAGATCTGACCGTGCAGCAGCGGGATGGCCAAGTACACATCCTTGTCGCCGATCACGTGGCCGGCGGGCAGATCACGCGTCGCGTAAACGCCTCGAACGAGGTTGTCGAGGTATTTCACCTCCTTCTCCGGCGCGAGACGCTTGGCAGTCCCCGGCGGGCCGCACATTTCCTTCGCCTTCTTGTACGCCTTGAACCACTCGTCGACGTTCTCGGGCCGCGAGCAGTACGGCGAGACCGGCACGCCGTCGTGGTCGATGTCGACATGACGCTCGAAGGTGCGAGCCCCCTTCGCGTACGCCATCATCACCGAGTTGCGCCAGTCGGTGTACTCGTGGGTCGAGTAGCCGATCACGTTCTCGGGGTAGCGGTCGCGCAGGAAGTCGATCTGGTTCAGTTCGACCTCGCTGTCCTCGGACGGGTACATCGACACGCAATGGTTCAGCGCGAACGGAATGCGGCGCTTGTTGAAGAAGGCGATCAGGTCGTCCATGTCCTTCAACGTTGACCCGCCGGTCGACGCGATGACGGGCTTGCCTGCCGCGGCGATCTTCTCGATCAGAACCCAATCCTTGATGTCGGAGCTGGCGATCTTGATGATCTGCACGTTCAGCTCGACGCACTTGTCCACCGACACCTCGTCGAACGGCGTGGCCATCGTCACCATGCCATTTTCGCGCACGGCCTTGGTCAGGATCGCGTACTTGTCCCAGCTCAGGTGCGTGTCGAGCGTCTTCTTGATATAGCGCACGTCGGTACGGTCGCGGTAGTCCTTGTGGATGAATCGGTCCACGTCGCGGAACTGCAGTTTCATCGCCGCCTTCGCGTCGTTGAACCGCACGACCCGACCGAAGTCCTGGACGATCTTCAGGCCGCGTTCGAGCTTGCCCCAATGGTTGTTCGCCATCTCCAGAACGAAGAGGTCTTCGAAGAGGTTGTGTTTCATTGAATTGACGTGGGTGTAGAAGAGATCGAAGGGATCAGAAGTTGAGGCCGAAGAAGGTCTCGATATGAGAGACGGTGTAGTCGAGCATCGATTCCGAGAGGCCCGGGTACACGCCGAGCCAGAAGGTCTGGTTCATCACGATGTCGGTGTTGGTGAGCTCGCCGCTGATGCGGAAGTTGCGGCCCAGCATGTACGGCTGGCGCGTGAGGTTGCCAGCGAAGAGCAGACGCGTGCCGATCTTGTTCTCGTCGAGGTAGGCGAGCAGGTCGACGCGCTTGATGCCCGCCTCGGGCTTGAGCACCAGCGGGAAGCCGAACCACGACGGGTCCGATTTCGGCGTCGCAGTCGGCAAGTGCAGAAGCTCGGCGCAGGAGTGCAGGCGTTCCTTGAGGTAAGCGAAGTTGCGCTTGCGCGCCGCGACGAAATCGTCGACGCGATCCATCTGGGCCAGCGCGCAGGCCGCTTGCATGTCGCTGATCTTCAGGTTGTAGCCGAGGTGCGAGTACGTGTACTTGTGGTCGTAGCCTTCGGGCAGCTCACCGAGCTTCCAGCAGAAGCGTTTGTTGCAGGTGTTGTCCTTGCCGGGCGCGCAGTAGCAATCGCGGCCCCAGTCGCGGAACGACTCGGCGATCAACTTCAGTTCGGCGTTGTTCGTGAACACCGCCCCGCCTTCGCCCATCGTGATGTGGTGCGCCGGGTAAAAGCTCAGCGTGCCGATGTCGCCGAAAGTGCCGACGAGCTTTCCGTCGTAGGTGGAGCCGAGCGCGTCGCAGCAGTCCTCGACCAACCACAGGCCGTACTTCTTGCACAGCGCCGTCACCACATCGAGGTTGAACGGATTTCCAAGCGAGTGGGCCAGCATGATCGCTTTGGTCCGCGGGCCGATCGCGGCCTCGATCAGATCGGCGTCGATGTTGTGAGTCGCCAAGTCGACGTCGACGAACACCGGCACCGCGCCGAACTGCAGGATCGGGTTCACGGTGGTCGGAAAGCCGGCCGCGACGCCTATGACTTCGTCGCCCGGCTTGATCGCGCGGTCGCCGAGGCGCGGCGACGTCAGCGTCGAGAACGCGACCAGGTTCGCCGACGATCCGGAGTTGACGGTGATCAGGTATTGCACACCGAGGTACTTGGCCAGGCGCTCCTCGAATGCTGCGTTGAACCGGCCGGTGGTGAGCCAGCCGTCGAGCGACGCCTCGACCATCATCTGAAGTTCCTTCGCACCGAGCACCTTGCCCGAGACCGGCACCGCCGATGTGCCGGGGACGAAGGGCCTGGGCGCGAGGGCCACGTCGGCGTACTGTTGCACCAGCGCAGCGATCTGGCTGCGCAGGGCCGCGCCGGGGTCGGCGGCAACGGCCGGGGCGATGGGGATGCTGGCGGTCATGCGGGGTCCTTGTCAGTCACGCTCTCGTTCGTGTAGTGCCCGATCTGGGCCAGGCATAGGCTGCGCATGTCGTCTCGGGCGAGCCAGGCGCGGTGCCAGTTGCAGATGTGACCCAAGGCCTGCTCGAGCGACCAGCGCGGGCGCCAGCCGAGTCTGGCCTGCGCCTTCGAGATGTCGAGCTTGAGTTGGTTTGCTTCGTGCGGATGGTCGCCGCCGTCGCGCCGCCAGCTCGCATCGCCGCCCCAGTCGCGCACCATGCGCTCGACGATCCATTGAACCGGGCGGGCATCTTCGTCGCGCGGGCCGAAGTTCCAGCCCTCGGCGAAGGCCTCGCCGCCATCCCACAGTTGCTCGGCCAAAACCAGATAGCCGCTGAGCGGCTCCAGCACGTGTTGCCAGGGCCGGATGGATGAAGGGTTGCGGATGACCGCGGGCTCGCCGCGCTCGAACGCGCGCAGGATGTCAGGCACGAGGCGGTCGGCGGCCCAGTCTCCGCCGCCGATGACGTTGCCGGCCCGGGCTGTCGCGAGTGCGACCCCGGAGCGGCCGAAAAACGAATCGCGGTACGCCGCGCTGACCAGCTCCGAGCAACCCTTGCTGTTGCTGTAGGGGTCGTGGCCGCCCATCGGTTCACTCTCGCGGTAGCCCCAGACCCACTCGCGGTTCTCGTAACACTTGTCGGTGGTCACGTTGACGATGCAGCGCACCGAGTCGGTCAGTCGCGCGGCTTCCAAGACGTGCACGGTTCCCATCACGTTCGTCGCGTAAGTCGCGATCGGCTCGCTGTACGACAGCCGCACCAGCGGTTGGGCCGCCATGTGAATCACGATCTCAGGCCGGCACGCCGCCATCGCCTTGCGCACGACCTCGAAGTCACGGATGTCGCCGATCACCGACTGCATGCCATCGGCGACCCGAGCGACGCCATGCAGGTGGTGCTCGCCGGAAGGCGCCAGCGCCAGGCCGCACACCTCGGCGCCGAGCGACTGCAGCCACATTGACAGCCAGCCGCCCTTGAAGCCGGTGTGACCGGTCAGCAAGACCCGCTTCGCGCGCCAGAAGGCCGAATCGACCTGCCTCACTCCCAGACCTTCCAGGGGGCCTTGCCCGAGGCCCAGAGTTCCTCGAGCAAGTGCTTGTCGCGCAGCGTGTCCATCGGCTGCCAGAAGCCGTGATGCTCGTAGGCCATCAGCTCGCCGGCGGCGGCCAGGCGCGCCAGCGGCTCTTGCTCCCATAGGGTGTCGTCGCCGGATATGTAATCGAGCACGGCGGGATTCAGCACGAAGAAGCCACCATTGATCATGGCGCCGTCGCCCTGCGGCTTCTCCTTGAAGCTGCGGACCTGGCGATCTTGAATGTCCAACGCGCCGAAACGCCCGGGAGGGTACGTCGCCATCACCGTGGCCAGCTTGCCGTGCGCGCGGTGGAAATCGAGCGTGGCGCCGATGTCGACGTCGCTGATCCCGTCCCCGTAGGTGAAGCAGAAGGACTCTTCGTCGCGCACATACCGGGCGACGCGGTTCAGGCGGCCGCCGGTCATCGAGTCGTCGCCGGTATCCACCAGGGTGACGTTCCACGGTTCGGCGCGCTTGTGGTGCACTTCCATCCGGTTCGAGCGCATGTCGAATGTCACGTCCGACATGTGCAGGAAGTAGTTCGCGAAGTACTCCTTGATCACGTAGCCCTTGTAGCCACAGCAGATCACGAAGTCATTGACACCGTGATGCGCGTAGCACTTCAAGATATGCCACAGGATCGGTTTGCCGCCAACTTCGACCATCGGCTTTGGACGGACCGACGTCTCTTCGCTAAGCCGTGTGCCCAGGCCGCCGGCGAGAATGACCGCTTTCATAGAGTTGCCCTTCTGAGGTGGTGGGTGCTCAGCTCGAACTGACGAAAGCGTCCGAGTGAAACCGGTTCGTTGGTAGGCCAGCGGCGAGCAGGGCGGCGCGCGCGGAGCGGATCATCGCGTCGGAGCCGCAGGCATAGACGCTCGTGCGCTCGAGGCGCGGGGCGGTAGCCAGGAAAACGTCTTGGACGTGGCCACGCGCGCCGGTCCACTCTTCTGTCGCGCGTGAGAGCACCGGTGTGAACGACATCGCGAGATCGACGTTGCGAAGAGGGTCGGCGTAGAGATCCTGAGGCAGGCGTCCACCCCACAACAATCGGACCGAGGCCGGTCGCTCGTCCGGCGGTCGAGCGGCGAGCTGGCACAGCATCGACTGGATCGGCGCGTACCCTGTTCCGGTCGCGAGGAACGTCACGTCCAGTCCGTTCACTTCGCGCAAGAAGAAGGTTCCAAGCGGGCCGCGGAAGCGCAACAGGTCGTCAACCCGCGCGGAGTCGAACCAATAGTCGCTCATCGCGCCGCTCTCGACCCGACGCACTTGCAACTCGATGCGATCGGCGCGTCGCATATCGCTTGCGATCGAGTAACTTCGGCGCAGACCACCCGGGCCGCTCACGTCGACGTACTGACCCGCGCGGAACGCCCAGCCCGCATTGGGCGGCAAGCGCAACTCGACTCGTATGACGTCCGGCGCGATGCGCGTGAGCGTGTCGATCCGGCAGGGAAGCGTCTTGGGGGCGATGCCGGCCAGTGCCGAGAGGTCTTCCGAGTCGATCGCGACGTCGGTGACGGCCTCGCGAACACAGGTCAAGACGCGAGACGCCTTCGAGTCTTCTTCAGTGAGCGAGACTTCCTGTCGAAGCGGCAAAGTATCGCCGCTCGTTACCCGAGTCGCGCAGGTGCCGCAGCGTCCAGTTCGGCAGCTGTGTTCGAGTACGAAGCCCGAGGCCAGCGCGGCGTCGAGGATCGACACTCCGCGCTCTGCACTGAAGCGGCGTCCGTTTGCAAGCGTGACGGTCGGCATGGCGTGATCGGTCAGATCGAATCGCGCGCAGCGGCGGCACTGGCAGAGTCGCGCGTCTCGAGTTCGCCGCGCAGCGCGGCAATCTCGCCCTTCAACGCCACATACTCCTGTTCCTTCACGGCAAGAAATCGCTTTGTCAGTTGCAACCGATGGCTCAGGCCGTTCGGGGTCAACCGGTAGATGTAGCCCAGCTTGTTGGGGCCGCGCTGGAACTTCAGCGCCTTGACCCAGCCCTTGGCCAACAAGGCCTTGAGTACGTAGTGTGTCTTCCCAACGCTGACGCCCAGCGCGATGGCCATCTGGCGCTGCGAGTAGTCAGGGTGCTCATCCAGCAGTCGCAGCAACGCCAGGTGCGCCGGGCTGTCGGGAGCGTGCGGTGGCTCAGAGGCCAGATGATGTTCAATCATTGAACGACGATTCTACAAGCGGTCCCCATCGATGTGTCACGGATTGTTTTCTCACGTTGGATCGGTGCCTGCGCCTCCTCGTGGCCCTGGGGACGGAAGGCCACTCTGCGCGAGAGGCGCGATAATGCGCCGATGACCTTATCCACGACTGAGTACGCACCCGACCTCGACGCAAGCACACTGGTCAGGCCGTCTCTTGACGCCGAAACAGTCGCATCGCTCGCATTCTCAGAGGTCGGCCTCTCCGAAAGCCTCCAACGCGCCGTCGCCGCCCAGGGCTACACCGTGATGACGCCGATCCAGGCCAAGGCGATCCCGATCGTGCTGGCCGGGCGCGACGTGATGGGCGCGGCGCAGACGGGCACCGGCAAGACCGCCGCGTTCTCGCTGCCGCTGCTGCACCGGATGCTG
>DATMIN010000368.1:0-7352 GCA_035554275.1 Burkholderiaceae bacterium | reverse complement strand
CGGCGCGGGCCCAGTCGAGCTCGTCGGCCGGCACGTCGAACACGAGTTCGTCGTGGACCTGCATGATCATCCGGGTGGCGCGCCGCTCGCGGTCGAGCACGCCCTGCACCGCGATCATCGCGAGCTTGATCAGGTCGGCCGCGGTGCCCTGCATCGGCGCGTTGATCGCCTGGCGCTCGGCCGCGCTCTTACGCGGGCCGCTGCCGCCATTGATCTCGGGCAGGTAGATGCGCCGGCCGTACAGCGTTTCCACATAACCCCTTTGGCGCGCAGACGCCTTGGTCTCGTCCATGTAGCGGCGCACGCCGGCGAAGCGCTCGAAGTAGCGCTCGATGTAGGTGGCCGCGGCGGCGCGCTCGATGCCGAGGTTTTGCGCCAGGCCGAACGCGCCCATGCCGTAGATCAGGCCGAAGTTGATCGTCTTCGCGTAGCGGCGCTGCTCGCTCGAGACCTCGGCGAGCGCGGTGCCGAAGACCTCGCTCGCGGTCGCGCGGTGCACGTCGATGCCTTCGGCGAACGCGCGCAGCAGGCCCGGGTCGCCGCTCATGTGGGCCATGATGCGCAGCTCGATCTGCGAGTAGTCGGCCGACAAAATCGAGTGCCCCGCCGGCGGCACGAACGCCTCGCGCACGCGCCGGCCTTCCTTGGTGCGGATCGGGATGTTCTGCAGGTTCGGGTCGTTGCTCGACAGCCGCCCCGTCACCGCCACCGCCTGCGCGTAGTTGGTGTGCACGCGCCCGGTGGCCGGGTTGACCATCAACGGCAGCTTGTCGGTGTAGGTGCCCTTCAGCTTCGACAGGCCGCGGTGCTCGAGCAGCTTGGCCGGCAGCGGGTAGTCGGCGGCGAGCTCGTCGAGCACCTCCTCGTCGGTGCTCGGCGCGCCGCTGGCGGTCTTCTTCTTCACCGGCAGGCCGAGCTTGCCGAACAGGATCTCGCCGATCTGCTTCGGGCTGCCGAGGTTGAACGGCTGGCCGGCCAGCGCATACACCTCCTGCTCGAGTGCCACCATGCGCTCGGCCAGCTCGCGGCTTTGCGCGGCAAGCAGCGCCGCGTCGATGCGCACGCCGGTGCGCTCGATGCGGCCGAGGATCGTGCTGGTCGGCATCTCGATCTCGCGGTAGACCGTGAGCAGACCGGGCAGCGCCTCGATCTGCGGCCACAGCGTGCGGTGCACGTGCAGCGTCATCTCGCTGTCTTCGCACGAGTAGTCGGCGGCGCGCTCGATGTCGACCTGCGCGAACGGGATCTGGTGCGCGCCCTTGCCGCACACGTCTTCGTAGCTCAGGCCCTTGCGGCCGAGATGCCGCTCGACCAGGCTCTCGAGGCTGTGCGACTTGTGCGCCTCGAGCACGTAGCTCTGCAGCAGCGTGTCGTGCACATAGCCGCGCACGTCAATGCCGGCGTTGGCGAACACATGGGTGTCGTACTTGATGTTCTGGCCGAGCTTGGCGGCGCCCGCGTCCTCGAGCCACGGCTTGAGCGCGCCGAGCACGGTCTCGAGCGCGAGCTGATCGGGCGCGGCCGGGTAGCTGTGGCCGATCGGGATGTACGCGGCCTCGCCGACGGCCACCGAGACCGAGATGCCGACGATGCGTGCGCGCATCGGGTCGAGCGAATCGGTCTCGGTGTCGATCGCGGTCAGCGGCGCGGCGCGGACCTTCGCGACCCACGCGGCGAGCTGCTCGGTGGTGAAGATCGTCTCGTAGCGCTTCTCGACCGCCGCGGCAGGCGGGGCCGCGGGCGTCGCACCGGCCGCGGCGACCGCGCCCGCCGCGGGCTCGAGCTCGCGCTTCATCGACTTGAAGCCGTAGCGGTCGTAGAACGCGCCGAGCGCGTCGGCATCGATCGGCGCGAACGCGAGCGACTCGAACGCCGGCCAGCCCGGCACAAAGGCCGCGAGATCGCAATCGGTCGCGACGGTGATCAGCCGGCGCCCCTGCGGCAGCCAGTCGAGCGCCTGGCGCAGGTTCTCGCCGGCCGCACCCTTCATCGCCGGCGCGGCGGCCATCACGCCCTCGAGCGAGCCGTGCTCGGCGATCCACTTCGCGGCCGTCTTCGGCCCGACCTTCTCGACGCCGGGCACGTTGTCGACGCTGTCGCCGACCAGCGTCAGGTAATCGACGATTCGATCGGGCGCGACGCCGAACTTGGCCAGCACGCCGGGCGGGTCGAGCCGCTCGTTGGTCATCGTGTTGACGAGCGTGACGCGCTCGTCGACGAGTTGCGCCAGGTCTTTGTCGCCGGTCGAGACGATCACCGTGAAGCCGGCCGCCGAGGCGACGCGCGCGAGCGTGCCGATCGCGTCGTCGGCCTCGATGCCGGGCACCGCGAGCACCGGCCAGCCGAGCAGCTTCACCGCTTCGTGGATCGGCTCGATCTGTGCGACCAGGTCGTCGGGCATCGGGCTGCGGTGCGCCTTGTACTCGGCGTACCAGTCGTCGCGGAAGGTCTTGCCGGGCGCATCGAACACGCACGCGCCGAGCGCGGCCGGGTGCTGCTCGCGCAGCAGCTTCATCATCGAGACGACGCCGCGCAGCGCACCGGTGGGCACGTTGCCCGGGCCGCGCAGGTCGGGCAGCGCGTGGTAGGCGCGGTACAGGTAACTGGAGCCGTCGACCAGCAGCAGGGTCTTGTCACTCATGGCGGCATTGTGTCGCAGGCCCCGGCGTGCGCCGGTGCACGCGCGCCCTAGAATGGCCGCATGAAACCGATGCTGGTGCTGGCCCTCGCGTGTGTCGCCGCTCCGGCGTGGGCGCAGACGGCGCCGAATGCGCCGTCGTCGGCGCGGCCACCGTCCGCGCTGCCGCCGCAAGCCGCACCGGCGGCCGATCGCAGCGAGCCGAACGTGCGCTACACCGTGATCGAAGACGAAGGCTCGAAGATCGACGAATTGCGCGTGCGCGGCCAGGTCGAGCACGTCATCGTCACGCCGAAGGTCGGCGTGAAGAAGAGCTACGAGATCATCGTCGGCCGCGGCGGCCGGCAGGTGGCCAACGGCACTGGCGGCGCCGACAGCGCGATCGGCAAGCGCGTCTGGAACGTGCTCGCATTCTGATCCGGGTCGGCTCCGGCTTCATGGCGGTCTACACCGAGGTTTCGTTCGACACCGCCGCTTCGCTCGTGGCGCGGCTCGGGCTGGGCGAACTGACGTCGCTGCGCGGCGTGCACGCCGGCATCGAGAACACCAACTACTTCGCCGACACCGCCGCCGGCCGCTACGTGCTGACCGTGTTCGAGCGGCTCGGCACCGACGAGTTGCCGTTCTACCTGCACCTGATGCAGCACCTCGCGCACCACGGCCTGCCAGTGCCGGCGCCGCACGCCGATCTGGGCGGCGCGCTGCTGCACACGCTGCACGGCAAGCCGGCGGCGCTGGTCGACCGCCTGCCCGGCGCGCACCGCCTCGCGCCCGATGCCGCCGACTGCGCCGCGCTCGGCACGATGCTCGCCCGCATGCATCGGGCCGGCGCCGACTTCGAGCTGCACCAGGCGCACCCGCGCGGCCTGGCATGGTGGGCCGATACCGCGGCCGTCGTGCGGCCGTTCGTCGACGACGCGCAGCGCGAGCTGGTCGACACCGAACTCGCGTTCCAGCAGCACCTGACCGCGTCGGCCGCGTACGCGACGCTGCCGCGCGGCGTGGTCCATGCCGACCTGTTCCGCGACAACGTGATGTTCGATGACTACGGTGGCGGCGACACCAGCGCGCCGCCGCGCATCACCGGCCTGTTCGACTTCTACTTCGCCGGCATCGACGTGCTGCTGTTCGACCTCGCGGTGTGCCTGAACGACTGGTGCATCGACCTCGACACCGGCCGCCTCGATGCGCAGCGCGCCCGCGCGCTCGTCGACGCCTACGACGCGACGCGCGCGCTGACCGGCGGCGAGCGCCGCCTGCTGCCGGCGCTGATGCGCGGCGCGGCGCTGCGCTTCTGGCTCTCGCGCCTGGCCGACCTGCACCGGCCGCGCGACGCCACGCTGCTGACCGCGCACGACCCCGGCCACTTCGAGCGCGTGCTGCGCGAGCGCATCGCCGAACCGTGGCATCCCGGCACGCCCGATCCGCTGGCCGACCCGCCATGAAGCTGCGCACCGTTCCGGCCCGCGAGGGCGTGCGCTGGGTGCGCGAGGGCTTTCGCGTGTTCGCGAAGCGGCCGCTGGCGTTCGCAGCGCTGTTCGCGACCTTCGTGTTCGCGGTGTTCGTGCTGCTGCTGCTGCCGTTCATCGGCGCGATCGTGGTGCTGGTGCTGCTGCCGCTGTTCTCGCTCGGCTTCATGATCGCCACCCGGATCGCGCTCGACGGCGGCGCGCCGAACGCGCGCGTCTTCGTCGACCCGCTGCGCGGCGACCCGGCGCGGCGCAACGCGCTGCTGCAGCTCGGCATCGTCTACGCCGCGGCCGCGTTCCTCGTGATGTGGCTGGCCGACAGCGTCGACGGTGGCGCGCTCGAGTCGCTGATGGAATCGATGCCGGCCGGCCAGGCCGCGCCCGACGCGATGGCGGCGCGCCTGGCCGCGCCCGGCTTCGGCCTGGGCATGCTGGTGCGCTTCGGCCTCGCCGGGCTGCTCGCGGTGCCGCTGTGGCACGCGCCGGCGCTGGTGCACTGGGACGGCCACGGCTGCGCCAAGTCGCTGTTCGCGAGCACGCTCGCGTGCTGGCGCAACCGCGGCGCGTTCACGCTGTACAGCCTGGCGTGGCTCGGGCTGATCGTCGCCTGCAGCCTGGCCAGCGGGTTGCTGTTCGCGCTGCTCGGCCAGCCGCAGCTGATGATGGTCGCGGCCGTGCCGCTGTCGCTGCTGTTCACGACCGTGTTCTACATCTCGCTGTATTTCACGTTCGCCGACTGCTTCGCCGCCGCCGATGGCGACACGGCCGACGGCGCCTTGCTGACCCGCACGGAGAACACCCCATGATGAAGATCGCCCTCGTCACCGGCGCCGGCAGCGGCATCGGCCGCGCCAGCGCGCTGGCCCTGCTCGCGGCCGGCTGGAAGGTCGTGCTCGCCGGCCGCCGCGCCGATGCGCTCGAAGAAACCCGCACGCTCGCCGGCGCGCTCGCCGAGCACGCGCTGCCGGTGCCCACCGACGCGACCGATCCGGCCGCGGTGCGCGCCCTGTTCGACACCACGCAGGCCCGGTTCGGCCGCCTCGACCTGCTGTTCAACAACGCCGGCACCGGCGCGCCGGCGATCCCGATGGATGAGCTGACGTTCGCGCAGTGGCAGGCCGTCGTCGACGTCAACCTGACCGCGGTGTTCCTGTGCACGCAGCAGGCGTTCCGGCTGATGAAGGCGCAGAGCCCGCGCGGCGGCCGCATCATCAACAACGGCTCGATCTCGTCGGTCGCGCCGCGGCCGTTCAGCGCGCCCTACACCGCCACGAAGCACGCGATCACCGGCCTGACGAAATCAACCTCGCTCGACGGCCGCGCGTTTGATATCGCCTGCGGCCAGATCGACATCGGCAACGCCGCCAGCGACATGACGCAGCGCATGACGAGCGGCGTGCCGCAGGCCAACGGAACGCTGATGGTCGAGCCGCGGATGGATCTGAAGCACGTGGCCGACGCGCTGGTGCACATGGCGAGCCTGCCGCTCGAGGCCAACGTTCAGTTCATGACGGTGATGGCGACGAAGATGCCGTTCGTCGGCCGCGGCTAGCCGTAGTTCTTGATCCACTCGAGGCCTTGCGCGCGGGCGGCCTCGATGGCGGCGCTCTCGGTCTCGAAGGTCTTGCCCGCCACCGCGATGTTCCGCGGCCGGCTCGGCCAGGTGCAGCGCGAGATGGTCAGCGTCGGCTGGAACCTGCCGCTGTCGCTGAGGAGCGTGCCGCACATGAGTTCGTAGTCGTCGATGCGGAACGTGAGCGGAGCATTGGCAAGCATCGGATGATTCTCGGAATCGACGGCCGGGGGGCCGAACACGCCGTTACTATGCCTCATCACCGGGTGACGCTCTGCCCATTGCGACACGCAATGGCACGGTGCGCGCCCTCGCGAACCCCCCGATCGCGGGCCCGCGCCGATTGTGACATTCCTGTTACGGGCGTCAGAATCGCGTCCATGGCGACGATCAAGGTCGAGTCAAGGCGCGGCGCCGCGATGCGGCGGTGACGCCCACCCGCGCGCCGCAGCCGCCCGCCGCCGCGCCGGCCACGCTGCTCGACTTCGAACCGCTGCTGCCGGCCGAGGCGATCGTGCTGCGCGCCGCGGCGAGCGGCGACATCGCCAAGGTCAGCTACCGCCGCCCGCGCACGCCCGAGCCCGACGTGAAGGTGCGGGCCGAGTTCCTCGCCTTCCTCGCCGCCGGTGGCGGGCCCGGCGCACCGGTCGCCGGGCGCCGCCTGCAGGTGATGGGCGCCGGCATCGTCGGGCGCTTCGCGTTGTCGGGAGCGACGCTGCCGCTGAGCCTGTGGCTGTTCCGCTGCACGTTCGACACCGCACCGGCACTCGACGGCGCCCACGTGATGGGCCACCTGAGCTTCGGCGACTGCGCGCTGCCGGGCCTGCGCGCCGAAGACTGCCGCGTCGACGGCGACCTCGCGCTGAACGCCGGCTGCAGCCTCGACGGCGAGGTCGAGCTCGGGCGCGCCGTGATCGGCCGCGAGCTCGACTGCGAGCGGCTGCACCTGAGCGGGCCCGACGACGCGGCGCGCACCTGGCCGCGCCGCTTCGTCGCCGACGCGATCCGCGTCGGCGGCAACGTCAACCTGCGCGGCGGCGCCGAGACCGTCGGCGAGGTGCGCTTCGTCGGCGCGCGCATCGGCGGCGACCTGCTCGCCAGCGGCGCGCGCCTGACCGCCGATCTCGACGAGGCCGGCGCGCGCGGCGTCGCACTGAACCTCGATCGCGCCGAGATCGGCGGCAACGTCGCGCTCGACGCCGGCTTCTCGGCCGGCGGCGCGGTGCGGCTGAAGCAGGCCCGCATCGGCGGCGACCTGCTCTGCAGCGGCGCCGATTTCGATGCCGTCGGCGACGCCAGCTGGGGCGAGAACGCCGCCGCGCTGCTGCTCGAGCGCGCCCGCATCGGCGGCACGCTCGACCTGCGCCGCCTGGCGACGCCGCTGCGCGGTGCGTCGCTCGAAGATGCGCAGGTCACGACGCTGCTCGACGACGCCTCGACCTGGGGCGCGCACCACGTGCTCGACGGCTTCACCTACCGTCGCCTCGGCGCCGGTGCGCCGACGGACGCGACGATGCGGCTCGACTGGCTGCTGCGCCAGCGCGCCGATCAGGTCGACGGCAACTTCCGCGACGACCCGTGGCGGCGCGTGATCGCGGCGCTGCACGACAGCGGCCGCGGCGGCAGCGCACGGCTCGTCGCGATCGGGCGTGAGCGGCATCTGCGCCGCAGC
>DATMIN010000367.1:0-9198 GCA_035554275.1 Burkholderiaceae bacterium | reverse complement strand
AGACGCCGGTGTTCGTGCGCTTCTCCACCGTGGCCGGCTCGCGCGGCTCCGCCGACACCGTGCGCGACGTGCGCGGGTTCGCGGTGAAGTTCTACACCGAGGAGGGGAACTTCGACCTGGTGGGCAACAACATCCCGGTGTTCTTCATCCAGGACGCGATCAAGTTTCCCGACCTGATCCACGCGGTGAAGATGGAGCCCGACCGCGGCTTCCCGCAGGCCGGCAGCGCGCACGACACGTTCTACGACTTCATCTCGCTGACGCCGGAGGCGTTTCACATGATCATGTGGGCGATGTCGGACCGCACGATCCCGCGCTCGCTGCGCATGATCGAGGGCTTCGGCATCCACAGCTTTCGCCTGCTCAACGACGCCGGCGAGTCGACCTTCGTGAAGTTCCACTGGCGGCCCAAGCTCGGGCTGCAGTCGACGCTGTGGGACGAGGCCGTCAAGCTCGCCGGCGCCGACCCCGACTTCCAGCGCCGCGACCTGTTCGAGGCGATCAGCGCCGGCCACTTCCCCGAGTGGGAGTTCGCGGTGCAGCTGTTCACGCAGGAAGAGGCCGACGCGTTCCCGTTCGATCACCTCGATGCGACCAAGCTGATCCCCGAGGAGCTGGTGCCGCTGAAGGTGGTGGGCCGCATGGTGCTCGACCGCTGGCCCGACAACTTCTTCGCCGAGACCGAGCAGGTCGCGTACTGCCCGTCGCACGTGGTGCCGGGCATCGACTTCTCGAACGACCCGCTGCTGCAGGGGCGGCTGTTCTCGTACCTCGACACGCAGCTGTCGCGCCTGGGCTCGCCGAACTTCCACCAGATTCCGGTGAACGCGCCGAAGTGCCCGTTCGCGAACCAGCAGCGCGACGGCCAGATGCAGATGGGGCGACCGTCGGGCCGCGTCGCCTACGAGCCGAGTTCGCTCGCGCCGGATTCGGCGCGCGAATCGCCGCGCCTGGGCTTTCGCAGCTTCGCGGCCGACGAGCCGGGCGACAAGGGCCGCGTGCGGCCCGAGAGCTTCGCCGATCACTACAGTCAGGCGCGCCTGTTCTTCCGCAGCCAGAGCGAGCCCGAGCGCGCGCACATCGCGTCGGCGCTGGTGTTCGAGCTGTCGAAGGTCGAGACGACCCATATCCGCGCGGCGATCGTCGGCCATCTGCGGCACATCGACGGCGCGCTCGCGCAGCGCGTCGCCGACGGCCTCGGCATGGCCGAGCTGCCGCCGGCACCGCCCACCGCGGCGCCGGTCGTCGACCACCCGCCGTCGCCGGCACTGACGCTGATCGGCAAGATGAAGCCGACGCTCGAGGGCCGCTGCGTCGGCATCCTCGTCAACGACGGCAGCGACGCGAAGCTCGTGGCCGCGTTGCGCGACGCCGCGAAGGCGGCCGGCGCGAGGGTGAAGATCGTGGCGCCGAAGGTCGGCGGCGCGACGCTGGCGGACGGCTCGAAGCTGCCGGCCGACGGGCAGCTCGCCGGCACGCCGTCGATCGTGTTCGACGCGGTCGCGGTGCTGCTGTCGGAGGCCGGCGCCGCCGCACTTGCGAACGACGCGCCCGCGCTCGGCTTCGTGCGCGATGCGTTCGGCCACCTGAAGGCGATCGCGATCGATGCCGGTGGCCAGCGGCTGCTGCAGGCCGCCGGCATCGAGCCCGACGCCGGCGTGATCGCGGCGCACGAGACGAAGCGCTTCATCGACGCCGCGATGACGCGGCAGTGGGCGCGCGAGCCGCGGGTGCGCGCGCTGGCGTGACGTTGCCGCGGGCGCCGCGCGTCAGCGCGGCCGCTGCAGGATCTCGGCCTGCACGCTGACCAGGCCGAGGTAGCTGCGCCGCGAGACCGGCTGCCAGCCGCGCTGCACCAGCGCCTGCGCGGCAGGCAGCGGCTCGTTCGCCGCCGGCGCCGGTTCGCGCAGCCGGCGCGCCAGCTCGACGGCTGAAGTGTTCTGCACCCGCATCACCAGCGCGATCTCGCGCTCGGGCTGCTCGGGCACCGGATCCTTCGAGTCGAGTTTCGTCAGGCGCGCGCTCGCATCGTCGAAGCGGTACTGCGGCTGCGCGCGCCCGAGCCGGTAGCGGATCGGGAACGAGACGTGGCCGGTGTCGTCGGATGCGCCTACGTCGTAGACCACGTCGACGCGCGCCGGGCCGAGTTCGGCGAGCAGCGCGAGCAGCTGATTCTGCGGCCCGTGCGCGTAGGCGTCGGCATGGCGGTGGATCTGCCACGTGGCGTATGCCGATCCGGCGAGCAGCAGCGCGAAGCCGAGCGCGCCAATGCGCCGCGCCCACACGCCGCCCACGCCGCCGAGCGCGCGCGACAGCAGCAGCGCGAGCACCGGCAGCAGCCAGACGTTGTAGGTCGACGCGAGCGTGTCGAAGCCGTGCACCGCGAACGCCGCGGCGCCGACGATCGCGAGGCCGGCGGCCGTCGCCGCCACGATGGCCCAACGCACCGGCTCGCGCGCGCCGCGCGCGAACAGCGCCACCGCGGCCGCCAGCGCGATGCCCGCGCTCGCGACCGCCGTCATCGCCAGCGAGGTGGCGAGCGCCGGGTGCGCGTACAGCCGGTAGACGAACTTGACGAAGCGCAGCACGTCGACGCCGCCGGGCGCCGGCGCGTCACCAGCACCGCCGCCGCTGATCTTCAGCGCCGACAGCACGAACGGCACCACGCCCGCGAACGCGATCACGAACACCAGCGCGCACGTGAGCAGCGGCCGCAGCGCCTGCCGGCGCCGCACCGCATCGACGAGCAAGCCAGCACCCAGCGCCATCGCGAGCACGAGCCCGAAGAAGTGCGTGTAGGCCGCGGCGATCAGCACCGCGGTCGTCGCGGCGAGCCAGCGCGCGCGTTCGTCGGGCGGCGCCTGCAGCGTGCGCACGACGGTGTACAGCGCGACGCCGGCGAGCATCAGGAACACCGGGTAGGCGCGGATCTCGACCGCGTAGATCAGCACGTTCGGCGACAGCGCGAGGAACAGCGCCGCGCCGGTGCCGGCGGCCGCGCCGTAAGCGCGCCGCGCCGCGGCCGCGGTGCACAGCAGCCCGAGCAGCGCGCACGCCAGCCCCATCCAGCGCAGGCTGTGCTCCGACAGCCCCGTGGCCGCGGCCCACGCCATGCCGAGCAGGTAGGCGCCCGGCGGCATGCGATCGGGCGGCACGCCGAGATCGGGGCCCTGGCCGAGCAGCCATGGCATCAAGCGCACCGGGTCGAGCGCGATGCCGCTGAGTTGCGTGGTCTCGTCGACCCACAGCGACTGCAGCGGCAGGAAGCTCGCGGCGCTCGCGGCGAACAGCAGCGCGGCGAGGACGATGCCGCCCCACGCGAGCGCGGGCGAGCGACTGCTCAGTTCAAGGCGGGCTGACGGGCTTGACATGGCGCTTGCGGAACACGAGGAAGCGGCTCGCGACGAAATTGAAGCCGGTGCCGGCGACGATGCCGATGCCCGCCGCGACCTGCTTGATCGCGAACGCGTCCCACAGCGCGCTGGTCACGAGGTAGTTGACGACCGCGCCGAGCGAGCACGCGGCGACGAAGCCGGCGAACTGACCGAGGATCGACAGGCCGCGCGCGTACGAGAAGCTGAAGCGCCGGTTCAGCACGAAGTTCCAGACCATCGACAAGACGATCGCGACCGCGATCGCGGTCCGGTTGCCGACGCCGGCGTGCAGCAGCGCCGTCAGGATCAGCAGGTTGACGATCAGGCCCGAGGCGCCGACCGCCAGGAACTGCAGCAGGTGCGACCAGGTGCCGTACTTGAAGATGTACAGCCGCCGCAGGTGCTGGATGTAGCGCAGCTGCTCCTTCAGCGACAGCTTGCTTTCGCCGAACTGCCGATCGACGAAGTGGATCGGCACCTCGACCACACGCACGCAGCGGCACTTGATGATCAGCTCGAGGCCGATCTTGTAGCCGATCGGGTTGTAGTCGGTGCCGGCCAGGAAGGTCTCGCGGCGCAGCGCGAGGAAGCCGCTCATCGGGTCTTTCAGCGAGGTCAGCGGCATCGCCAGGATCGTCGCGACGCGGCTGTTGAGCCAGCGGAAGAAGCCCCAGTCGTCGTCGGTCGAGCCGCCCTGCGCGAAGCGCGAGCCGACGACGAAGTCGGCGCCGTCGTCGAGCGCGCGCAGCATTTGCGGGATCGTCTCGGGCGGGTGGCTCAGGTCGGCGTCCATCACGACCAGCACGTCGCGTGTGGAGCGGCGCAAGCCGTCGAGCACCGCGTAGCTCAGGCCGCGATCGGCGGTGCGCACCACGAGATGCACCCACGGCAGCGCCATCTTGCGCACCAGTTCCTCGCTGCCGTCGCGGCTGTTGTCGTCCATGAGCAGCACGTCGAGGTCGAGGCCCGCGCTGCTGCGCAACGCCGCCAGGCGCGCCACCAGGTGCGGAATGTTCTGCACTTCCTGGTAGGTGGGAACGACGACGGTGACGGAAGGGAAAGGCCGGTGGGATGCGGGGTCGGTCGGGGTCGCCATCGGGGTCGCAGGCTCGCGAGTGGGTGGGCGGCGACGGGTGGTGCGCCGCCAATCGCCTCAGTGTAAACGAGGGGGTGCGCGCGCTTGCCGCGGCTCAGCGTGACCGAATCCGCGCGCTCACCGCAGCCGCCGCGGCGGTGCGCGTCTCGACGCCGAGCTTCACGTAGACGCGCTCGAGGTGCTTCTTCACCGTCGCCGGGCTCGAGCCGAGAATGTCGCCGATGTCGCGGTTGGTCTTGCCCTTCGCGACCCAGTACAGCACCTCGGCCTCGCGCGAGGTCAGCTTGAACGCCTGCACCATCGCCTCGACGGCAGCGGCGTCCGAGACTTCGCGCATCACGATCAGCAGGTCGTCGTCGCCGGTGCGCTGCTGCAGCGCGAATACCAGCTGGCGCGTCTCGTCGCCGTGCGGGCGGCCGACCAGCAACGTGCGCGGCTCGCGCCCGGCGCCGGCGGCGCTCGATTCGCTGCGCAGCCAGTCGAGCACCGGCGCGGGGATCTGCCCCGGCGCCGCGCCGAAGTACTCGTGCATCAGCTGGCGTGCGAGCGGCGTCTGCCAGACCGCGCGCGGCGCAGCCGATTCGGCGGCGATGCGGATCGCCATCGTCGCGTGGCCGAACGCATCGAGCGCGTTGTGCGCCTGCGTGGCCTGGCGCTTCTCGCGCGCGCTGCGCATGTGCACCGTCATGCGCGCCAGCACCTCCTGCGCGCGCACCGGCTTGGTCACGTAGTCGACGCCGCCGGCGGCGAACGCCGCGACGACGTGCTCGGTCTCGGTCAGGCCGGTCATGAAGATGATCGGGATGTGCGCGGTGTCGGGGTGCGCCTTCAGCCGGCGCGCGACCTCGAAGCCGTCCATGCCCGGCATCACGGCGTCGAGCAGCACCACGTCGGGCACGCTCTGGCGCGCGCGCTGCAGCGCGCTCTCGCCGTCGGTCGCGACGAGCACGGTGTAGCCGAGCGCGTCGAGCGCGTCGTGCAGCACCGACAGGTTGTCGGGCACGTCGTCGACGATCAGCACGACGTCGGAGCGGCTGCGGTCGGGCAGGGTGTCGGTGCTCATGCCGGCCGGCGCCGCGGCCGCTGCTTCGCCGAGACCGACTGGATCACCGTGCCGCCGCCACCGCTCGCCGGCAGCGCCACCGGCGCCTGCAGCACCGCGGCGCGGATCAGCGCGCGCACGCCGGGCCGCGCCAGCGTATCGACGCTCGGCAGCCGAATGAAGCGGTTCTGCTTGCCGCTGCCCTGCAGCAGGCCGCTCGGGTCGGCCAGCGACGCGCCGCGGTAGAACGACAGGCCCACGCCGTTCGCCGCCGCCGCGATCGAGACGATGCAGTCGGAAGCGCGCGGCGTGCTGCAGTAGCCGATCACGAAGAAGTTGTAGTTGTCGTAGACCAGCTCGATCGCGGTCGGCAGCTGCGCGCGCAGCGTCGCGCGGCAGGCGCGGATCAGCGCGGCGTGCGCCGGCTCGAACTTGTCGATGAACGCGGCGAGCCGGGCTTCGGTCGCATCGGGGTCGGTCATGGGGGTCTCGGTCAGCGCCGGGCAGCATAGCGCCACGGCCACGGCGCTCACGCCACCGCGAGCCCCTGGCGGATGATGCGCGTCATCGCGTCGAGCTGGAACTGGCGCGCCAGGGCGCGCATGTGCAGGGCGAAGCCGGCGTGGCGCGCGTCGAGCGCCTCGATCTCGTCGAGCTTGCGCACGATGCCGCGGAAGTAGCCGAGGTCGACCAGCTCGTCGAGCGCGCGCAGGTGCGCAGCGTCGGGCAGCGCCCAGTCGAGCGGCGACTCGACCGGCCGCGCCGGCACCTCGCGCGCCGGCGCGTGCTGCCACTCGAGGCGAAGGCGCGCGCCGAGCCAGTCGAGCAGCTCGTGCACGCGCACCGGCTTCAGGATGAAATCGTCGGCGCCGATGCCGACGTCGTTGTCCAGGCCCTTGTCGAACGCGTTGCCCGAGACGATCGCGATCGGCGCGCTGCTCAGCTCGCGCTCGCGGATCGCGCGCACCGTGGCCCAGCCGTCGATGCCGGGCATCGCCAGGTCCATCAGGATCGCGTCGGGCGGCGCGTGCTCGCGCAGCAGCGCCAGGCAGGCGTCGCCCGAGGCGGCGCGGCTGACCTCGAAGCCGAGCGGCTCGAGCAGCCGCGCGAGCAACTCGCGGTCGACCTCCTCGTTGTCGACCACGAGCACGCGCCGGCGCGCGCCCGCGTAGCCGTGGCGCACCGAGCGCGGCGCCTCGGCCTCGACGCGCGCGCCCGCGGCCTCGGGCAGGAACAGGCGGATGCGGAACAGGGTGCCGCATCCTGAGGGCGCCGGGCTCGCCACCGTCATCTCGCCGCCCATCAGGTCGGTCAGCATGCGGCCGATCGTCAGGCCCAGGCCGGTGCCGCCGCTGGCCGCGGCGCTCGACTCGGCGCCGCGCGCGAACGGCTCGAACACGTGCTCGATCTCGGCCGTGGGAATCCCCGGGCCGGTGTCCTCGATCTCGAACACCGCCATCTCGCGCGCATACGCGAGCCGGAACTCGACCCGCCCGGTGGGCGTGAACTTGACCGCGTTGCCGAGCACGTTGATCAGGATCTGGCGCAGCCGCTTCTCGTCGGCGCGCACGATCTCGGGCAGCGGCTCGGTGAGCACGCGCCGGAACTCGATGCCCTTCGAGCGCGCCTGGAGCTCGAACATGCGCACGATCTCTTCGACGCAATCGCGAAAGCGCATCGGCTTGTTCTCGAGCCGCAAGCGCCCGGCCTCGATGCGCGCGATGTCGAGCGTGCCCTCGATCAGCGACAGCAGGTGCTCGCCGCCGCGCCGGATGACCTTGACCGCCTGGTGGCCCTGCGGCGGCAGCGCGGCATCTTCTTCCAGCAGTTGCGCGTAGCCGAGGATGCTGTTGAGCGGCGTGCGCAGCTCGTGGCTGACGGTCGTGATGTAGCGGCTCTTCGCCTCGTTGGCCAGCTCGGCCTGGCGGCGCGCGCCTTCGGCCTGCCCACGCGCGCCTTCGGCTTCGAGCTTGGCGCGCTGCAGCTCGGCGTCGGTGCGGCCGTGCGACTCGATCTCGCGCCGCAGCGTCTGCGCCTGCTCGTTGAGCACGCGGGTCTGCTCGTTCAGCGCCTGGGTCTGGCGATTCGATTCCTCCTGCGCGACCTGGCGGCTCTTGTGCGTCAGCACCAGCCACCACGCGACGATGCCGCTGACCAGCAGCAGCGCCGCGAACGCCTTGACGAAGCCCAGGCGCAACGCCGCGGTGCCGGCGCCGCCGGCCTCGAGCAGCGCCGGCAGCTCCTGCGCGTACAGCATCGCGAACAATCCGCCGAGCAGCGGCACGACGACCGCCATCAGCAGCAGGTAGTGGCCGAGGCCGGTGTCGATATACGGCCACACCCGCCGCGGCAGCAGCGCGCGCAGCGCGCCGTTCCACTGCACCGACAGGCGCGCGTGCGGCTTGCACAGATCGTTGCAGCGCGCATCGAGCGTGCAGCACAGCGAGCAGATCGCGCCCTGGTAGGCGGGGCAATGAGCGAGGTCGTCGCGCTCGTAGTCGCGCTCGCAGATCACGCAGCGCGTCAGGCGCTTGTAGCTGCCGCCCTCCCCGAGCGCGGGCTCGCCCGGCGCCGGGCCGCCCCAAGGCGGGCGAGCGCCCCCTCGGGGGGCTGGCGCCGCAGGCGACTGGGGGCTCCGAGCCAAGTAGTAGCGGCCTTTCGTGCGCCACGCGATCAGCGGCGAGACGACGAGCGCGGTGACGAGCGCGATCAGCGCCGAGAACGCCTGCGCCAGCGGCCCGAGTGCGCCGAGGTAGGCGACGATCGACAGCACCGAGGCCACCCCCATCGCGCCGACGCCGACCGGATTCACGTCGTACAGGTGGGCGCGCTTGAACTCGATGCCCTTCGGCGACCAGCCCATCGGCTTGTTGATCACCAGATCGGCGACCACCGCCATCATCCAGCTGATCGCGATGTTCGAATACAGCCCGAGCACCTTGCCGAGCGCCTGGAACACATCGAGTTCCATCAGCATCAGCGCGATCAGCGTGTTGAAGACCATCCAGACCACACGCCCCGGGTGGCTGTGCGTGAGCCGGGCGAAGAAGTTCGACCACGCGAGCGAGCCGGCGTAGGCGTTGGTGACGTTGATCTTCAGCTGCGAGACGAACACGAACAGCGCGGTGGCCGCCACCGCCAGACCGTAGCGCGAGAACACCGCGTTGTAGGCGACGAGGTACATCTGCGTCGGATCGACCGCGCGGTCGGGCGGCACCGCGTAGCCGATCGCGAGGTACGCGAGCAGCGCACCGGCGAGCATCTTCAGCACACCGGGGATCACCCAGCCAGGGCCGCCGATGATGACGCCGGCCCACCAGCGCACGCGCCCCTGCGACTGCGGCTCGGGCATGAAGCGGAGGTAGTCGGCCTGTTCGCCCATCTGCGTGATCAATGCGATGCCCACCGTCATCGCGGCGCCGAACTTCAGCAGGTCGAAGCCTGGCGCGCGCGCGCTGCCGTCGGCGGCGACACCGCCGTACGACCACAGCTGGCCGAGCACACCGGGGTGCTGGTGCAGCACGTAGGCGAGCGGCACGATCAGCATCGCCAGCCAGATCGGCTGCGTCAACACCTGCAGCCGGCTGATCGTCGTGACACCGTGCGTGACCAGCGGGATCACGACCAGCGAACACAGCAGGTAGCCCCAGGCCGGCGGGATGTCGAACGCGAGCTCGATCGCGTAG
>DATMIN010000366.1:0-3249 GCA_035554275.1 Burkholderiaceae bacterium | reverse complement strand
GCTGGCCGGTTCGCTGAAGGTGCTGGTGATGGGCTTCGCGACACTGTCGGACGCGCACTGGTCGCTCTCGGGCGAGGTGGTGCTGATGACGCTGCTCGGCGGCATGGGCACGTTCGCCGGGCCGGTGATCGGCGCGTTCACCATCATCGGCCTGCAGGACTTCCTCGCCGACCAGGTCGGCTCGTGGATCAACGTGATCATCGGCGTGATCTTCGTGGTCTGCGTGGTCGCGTTCCGGCGCGGCTTTATCGGCGAGTTGCTGGCTTGGCAGCAGAGGCGCAACAAGGGCTGATGCATGATGTTTGTCTCTCAGTCGACGAGGCCATCGATATGCAAGTTGAAAGCTTCCGGAACGAGGCGGTTGTCGGCAATGGGGCGATCAGACTAAGTCTATTGCTGCTCTTGCTGATAGGCGCTTCTGTGGTTGTTCGCGCCCAAGCTGACAACGGGGCAACCGGCGTCGTCCTGCTTCATGGGAAACAGAGCAATCCAGGTCGAATGCTTGGACTTGCGCACGATCTGCGTCAAGCAGGCTACAAGGTGGCCACCCCGGAAATGGCATGGTCGCAGCGCCGGGAAATGGACGTGTCGTACCCCCAGGCGCTCGCGGAAATCGAGGCGGTGGCGCGTTCACTGGCTGCCGAAGGGGCGAAGCGGATCGTGGTGGGCGGTCACAGCCTCGGTGCCAACGCTGCAATCGCTTATGCCGGTTCCGGCCGGGCGGTTCACGCCGTCTTTGCACTCGCGCCCGGGCACATTCCAGGCGCCGGGAACTTTGGCCGGGCCGTCGCACCGGGTGTCGAGAAGGCGCGCGAGATGATCAAGAGGGGGCAGGGAGAAGAGAAGTCCTGGTTCCCCGATTTCAATCAGGGACAGGGGCGGCAGATTCACACTGCGGCAGCAACCTACCTGACCTATTTTGATCCCGAGGGCATCGGCGTCATGGCGAGATCGATTGCGGCGATTCCGCGACCTCTTCCCATCTTCATGGCTGTTGGCGTTTCAGATTCGATCGCGTGTTGCGCGGAGACGGCAATTTACAACATGGCTCCGAAACATGGGATGAGCCAGTATGTTGCTGTGCAGGCGGACCACGACAGTACGATTCGGGTCGCTGCGCCTGCGCTTCTCGAATGGCTCAAGACTTTGCCACCCTGATATCGCCTGAGCGGCGCCGCGGGCGCTGAGGGTCGCTCCGATGGCGCGCCGGCGGGCGCCGCTCTACGATCGGCGTGCCGCTCTCAGGAGACCCGCACCATGACCAAGCGCGTGACCAAGGAAGACATCCGCGCCAGCTCCGGCATCCTCAACCCGGTCGGCCACGTCGTGCTCGCGTTCAAGGACGACGCGACGACCAGCCAGGCCGTGGCCGCGCTGCGCGCCGCCGGCTCGGCCGACGCGGACCTTCTCGCCTACACCGCCGAAGAGGCCACGCCGCGCCTGCGCGAGCGGGTGCGCACCGCGAGCGAGGCGGCCGGCTTCGGCTACGAGATCACGCTGATGCGGCGCTACCTCGGCTTCGCCGAGGCCGGCGCCGGCTGGCTGATCGCCTACGCGCCCGACGACGCCGCGGTCGAACGCATCGTCGATGTCGCGCAGCGCTTCGGCGCGCTGTGCGCGGTGCGCTACCACCGGCTCGCGAACGAAGACCTGCTCTAGCCGTTCACTCGCCGAACAGATCCGACCCGCCGGCCTTCGGCGGCACGAGCCCCAGGTGCCGGTAGGCGGCCGGCGTCGCGACCCGGCCGCGCGGCGTGCGCTGCAGGTAGCCGTGCTGGATCAGGTAGGGCTCGATCACGTCCTCGATCGTGTCGCGCTCCTCGCCGATCGCGGCGGCCACGTTGTCGAGGCCGACCGGGCCGCCGTCGAAGCGGTTCACCACCGCCTCGAGCAGCTTGCGGTCCATCACGTCGAGGCCGAGCGCGTCGACATCGAGCATCTTCAGCGCCCGGTCGGCGAGCAGCCGGCCGATCCGGCCGTCGGCCTTCACGTCGGCGTAGTCGCGCACGCGGCGCAGCAGCCGGTTCGCGATTCTTGGTGTGCCACGCGAGCGGCGCGCGATCTCGAACGCGCCTTCGGCGTCGATCGGCACGTTCAAGAGGCCGGCCGAGCGGTGCACGATGCGGCCGAGTTCCTCGGCCGTGTAGAACTCGAGCCGCGCGACGATGCCGAAGCGGTCGCGCAGCGGGTTCGTCAGCATGCCGGCGCGGGTGGTCGCGCCGATCAGCGTGAACGGTTGCAGGTCGAGCTTGATCGAGCGCGCGGCCGGGCCCTCGCCGATCATGATGTCGATCTGGTAATCCTCCAGGGCCGGGTACAGGATCTCTTCGACGACCGGCGAGAGGCGGTGGATCTCGTCGATGAAGAGCACGTCGTTGCGCTCGAGGTTGGTCAGGATCGCGGCCAGGTCCTTGGGCTTCTCGAGCACCGGGCCGGAGGTCTGGCGCAGCTTGACGCCGAGCTCGTTGGCGATGATGTGGCTGAGCGTCGTCTTGCCCAGCCCCGGCGGGCCGAACAGCAGCACGTGATCCATCGCCTCGGCGCGCATCTTCGCGGCGCCGATGAAGATCTCGAGCTGTTCGCGTGCCTTGACCTGCCCGACGTACTCGGCCAGCCCCTTCGGGCGCAGCGCGCGCTCGACCGCCTCCTCGTTCGGCGAGGCCGGCGCGGCGCTGACGACGCGCGCGTCGGCCGCGCCGCCGCCGCGGCGCGCGGGCTCGAAGTCGTCGGTCTGGATCGTCATGGCTCATTATCGGGCGCGGTCGGCCGATATCGGGGCGTCGCGCTGCGATCCGCGCCTCTGCCAGAATCCGCCCGTCATGTATCGCCGCCACGCTTCGTCGCGCTGGGCCCTGTGGGTCTTCGCCGCGGCATTGCTGCTGAAGTCGGCGATGCCGTGGCTCGCGACCGCCTCGGCGCAGCAGCAGGGCAAGGCGCTGGTCGAGGTCTGCACGGTCTACGGCGTGGCGCTCGTGAAGGCCGGCGGTAGTGCGCCAGATTCCGCGCCGGATTCCGCGCCCGACCACGCCGCGCACGGCAGCGTCCATTGCGCGCTGAACGCGCTCACCGCGCTGGCCGATCTCGAGCCGGCGCTGGTCTTGACGGCGCTCGCGCCGCGGCGCGAGAAGTCTCGGCCCGTTGCCGTCGCGCACGCGATCGCGTTCGACGCCTGCGCCGCCTGGGCCGCCCGGCTCGAGCACGGCCCGCCCGCGCGCGCCTGAACCGTCGTCGCCGGCACCGGCCGCCGCC
>DATMIN010000365.1:0-5960 GCA_035554275.1 Burkholderiaceae bacterium | reverse complement strand
GTGCTGCCGCGGGCGACGATGTCGAAGGCCTGGATCAGCGGCACGCCGGCGCGCATCATCGTCGTCAGCTGACGCGTGAAGATCGCGATGTCCTTCTGCTTGATCGACTTGCCGCCGGTCAGGCGGCGCTTCTTCACCTTGTTGACGAGGATGCCCTGGCGCCGCAGGCTCGCGCCGACCACGGCTTCGCCGCCGGCGCGCATTTCGCCGCGCACGGTCTTGCCGTTCTTGTCCTTGCCTTCCCACTCGAAGACAAGTTCCTTCAGGTTCTTCGCGGCCGCTGCAGTCGCCATGGTGATCGTGCGGGGGCGCGTTTGCCCCCGTCCCTTCGCTAATGGATGAGTGTCGGCTGTTCGGTGGGTTCCGGGGCCTATTCGTTCGTGACGGAGATCACTTCCTCGAGCGTCGTGACGCCCGCGCGCACCTTCAGCAGGCCCGACTGGCGCAGATCGCGCACGCCCTCGCGCTGCGCCTGGGCGGCGATGTCCATCGAGGTGCCTTCGTTCAGGATGATGCTCTGGATCGCTTCGGTGACCGGCATCACCTGGTAGATGCCGACCCGGCCCTTGTAGCCGTTGGTGCAGGCCGAGCAGCCCACGGCACGGTACGGGCGCCAGGTGCCGTCGACGTCGGCGGCGGCGAAACCGGCCTTGAGCATCGCCTCGCGCGGGTAGTCGGCCTGCGTCTTGCAGGTCTCGCACAGCTTGCGCGCAAGCCGCTGGGCCGTGATCAGCAGCACACTGGCGGCGATGTTGAACGGTGCGACGCCCATGTTCAGCAGCCGGGTCAGCGTGGTCGGCGCGTCGTTGGTGTGCAGCGTCGACATCACCATGTGGCCGGTCTGCGCGGCCTTGATCGCGATGTCGGCCGTCTCGAGGTCGCGGATTTCGCCGACCATGATGATGTCCGGGTCCTGGCGCAGGAACGACTTCAGCGCCGCGGCGAAGGTCAGCCCCGCCTTGTCGTTGACGTTGACCTGGTTGACGCCGGGCAGGTTGATTTCGGCCGGGTCTTCGACGGTCGAGATGTTGACGCCCGGCTGGTTCAGGATGTTCAGGCAGGTGTACAGCGACACCGTCTTGCCGCTGCCGGTCGGGCCGGTGACGAGCACCATGCCGTACGGCCGCTGGATCACGCGCAGCAGCCGGTCGCGCTCGATCTTCTCGTAGCCGAGCGCCTCGATGCCGACCTTGGCGCTGCTCGGGTCGAGAATCCGGATCACGATCTTCTCGCCGAACAAGGTGGGCAGCGTGCTGACCCGGAAGTCGATCGCCTTGGCGCCGAACTTCAGCTTCATGCGGCCGTCTTGCGGCACGCGCTTCTCGGCGATGTCCAGGCGCGAGATGACCTTGATGCGCGACGAGAGCTTGTCCTTGATCGCGATCGGCGGCTGGGTGATCTCGCGCAACTCGCCGTCGACCCGGAAGCGCACGCGGTAGTGGTACTCGTAGGGCTCGAAGTGCAGGTCGGAGGCGCGCAGGTTGATCGCGTCGATCAGCATCTTCTGCAGGAAGCGCACAACCGGCGCGTCCTCGACCTCGGACGACACGTCGGCCTCTTGCGGCCCGGTCACGTCGTCGGTGACATCGAACTCGAAGTCGCCCGACGACATCGACTCGAGCGTCTCGCTCGCGCTCGCGCTGCTGAGGTCGAGCATCTTGGCGAGCTTGTCGTGCTCGACGATCACCCATTCCGGCGACAGCTGGGTCGCGAACTTGATGCGCTCGACGGCCTCCTGGTCGGTCGGGTCGGCGCCGCCGATGAACAGGCGGCTGCCGCGCTTGCCGAGCACCACCACTTGGTACTGCGCGGCGAGCTTGATGTCGATCACGTTGCGCGGCAGGCGCTGCGGATCGACCGACGACAAGTCGAGCAACGGCAGGGCCAGCGCGGCCGACAGCGTGTGCGCCAGCTCGGCCGGAGACACCGCGCCGGCGGCGATCACCGAGGCGACGAAGGTGTTGCGCTTGTCCTTGCAACTGCGGACGAGGTCTTCGGCGACCTTCCCGTTCAGCTTGCCGGCGTGAACGAGAACCCGTGCCACGCCCGAGAGCGCAGAGTGCGAAGACTCGGCGAGTGTGTCCACGTTGCGTTGGCGGGAAAGTCAGTTTGGGCGGGTCGAGCGGGCGATCATCCTTGATCCATCAAAAACTGTAAACGCGCGCTTCACGGGACGAGGCCAACAATTCACGGCTGTTTCCGGCCATTTGAAACAGTCTGAATCGGCATCTCGGCGGGGCGCCGGTCACCCGCAGAGGCCTAGCAAATCAACAGATTAGCACGCGTTTCGCAACAAAGGGATGCGAAGCGGCCGTTGCGGCGGGTGAAGGCACGCGTGCGCAGCGTGCGTACAACGCGCAGGGCTGCGGCTCGATGAGGAAGAAGGGCGAAAACTGGTCGGGGTGAGAGGATTCGAACCTCCGGCCTCTACGTCCCGAACGTAGCGCTCTACCAGGCTAAGCTACACCCCGATTCGCTGGCAAGCCGAAGACTGGGCCTGCGCGGTGCGCTCAGGACGAGCGCTCCACCGAACGAAAACACAATTCTAGCAGAGCTTCCCGATAGGTCGACCCGGGCAACACGTCGAGCGCATTCGCCGCCTTGTCGGCCTCGGCGCGCGCAGCCTCGCGCGTGGCCGCCAGCGCGCCGGTGCGACGCACGATCTCGACGATCTCCGGAAGCCGGGCCACTTCGCCGTGCTCGATCGCCCGCCGGATCGACTCGCGCTCGGCGGCGCTGCCGCGCTCCATCGCCAGCAGCAACGGCAGCGTCGGCTTGCCCTCGCGAAGGTCGTCGCCGACGTTCTTGCCGAGTTGTTCGGTGGCACCTTCGTAGTCGAGCAGGTCGTCGATCAGCTGGAAGGCGGTGCCGAGAGAACGGCCGTAAGTCGCGCACGACTCCTCGACCTCCGGCCCGGCCTCGGCCAGCACTGCGCCGAGGCGGGCGCTGGCCTCGAACAGTTTGGCCGTTTTGAAGCGGATCACGCGCAGGTAGTCGGTGACCGAGAGGTCGGGGTCGTGCATGTTCATCAACTGCAGAACCTCGCCCTCGGCGATCACGTTGGTCGCGTCGGCAAGCACCTCCAGCACGCGCAGCCGGTTGACCGAGACCATCATCTGGAAGGCGCGCGAATAGACGAAATCGCCGACCAGCACGCTGGCCGCGTTGCCGAACAGGGCGTTCGCTGTGGCGCGGCCGCGGCGCAGGGCCGATTCGTCCACGACGTCGTCGTGCAGCAGCGTCGCGGTGTGGATGAACTCCACCGTGGCCGCGAGTTCGAAGCGCTCGCGGCCGGTGAAGCCCAGCGCATTCGAGAACAGCAGCACCAGCATCGGGCGGATGCGCTTGCCGCCGGCGCTGATGATGTAGTGGGCGATCTGGTTGATCATCACCACGCTCGAGGCCAGCCGCAGCCGGATCACCGCGTCGACCTCGCGCATGTCCGCGGCCACCAGCAGGGCGGTCTCCGGTAGCGGGGCGTCGACGGCGAGAGGGTGTTGGGGGGAGGCGGGGTGCACGCTGTGCCCTGGGGAATCATTTGATTATAGAAAGCGTGGCGCTCCGACCGCGTGTTTCACCTGCGCGGCGGGCTTCGTGCTAAACTCTTCGGCTCTGTGAAAATCAGACAAGCGATGAGCGTGTGCAGTGGCCGCGTTCATCGGCAAGGCAGCAGGCCGGCTCGGCCTGCGTCGCAGGGCCGCCAGCGCGGCCGCATCGAAAGGACTGGTATGTACGCGGTCATCAAAACCGGCGGCAAGCAATACAAGGTTGCGGCCGGTGAAAAGATCAAGATTGAACAGATTGCCGCGGACGTCGGCCAAGAGATCACCCTCGACCAAGTGCTGGCGGTGGGCGGCGGAGCCGATCTGACGGTGGGCACGCCGTTGGTGTCGGGCGCGAGCGTCGTCGCCACAGTGCTGGCCCACGGCCGGCACGACAAGGTCCGCATCTTCAAGATGCGCCGCCGCAAGCACTACCAGAAGCGTCAGGGTCATCGGCAGAACTTCACCGAGATCCAGATCGGTGCCGTCAACGCCTGATCACTGAACCCGAGGAGCAACGACCATGGCACAGAAAAAAGGCGGCGGTTCCACCCGGAACGGCCGCGACTCGCAACCGAAGATGCTCGGCGTCAAGGTGTTCGGCGGCCAGAAGATTCCGGCCGGCTCGATCATCGTGCGCCAGCGCGGCACCAAGTTCCACGCCGGCCCGAACGTCGGCATCGGCAAGGACCACACGCTGTTCGCGCTCGTCGACGGCCAGGTCAGCTACGCCGTCAAGGGCCCGCGCAACCGCCAGACGGTGATCGTCACGGCGCTCTGATCCAGGCGCCGCTTCGGCGGCATCGCGACAAGCCCCGGCCCGCCGGGGCTTTGTTTTTGCGACGCTCGCTTAACATCCGATCCGCACCCGTGCTTCCACCATGAAATTCGTCGACGAAGCCACCATCGACGTCGTCGCCGGCGACGGCGGCAATGGCTGCATGAGCTTTCGGCGCGAGAAGTTTCTGCCGTTCGGCGGCCCGAACGGCGGCGACGGCGGGCGCGGCGGCAGCGTCTACGCGGTGGGCGATCGCAACCTGAACACGCTGATCGACTTCCGCTACGCGCGCCGCCACGAAGCGCGGCGCGGCGAGAACGGCCGCGGCTCCGACCAATACGGCGCTGCCGCCGACGACATCGTGCTGCACATGCCGATGGGCACGGTGATAGCCGACGCCGAAACCGGCGAGGTCATCGCCGAGTTGCTGGTGCCCGACGAGAAGGTGTTGATCGTCAAGGGCGGCGACGGCGGCTTCGGCAACCTGCACTTCAAGACCAGCACCAATCGCGCGCCGCGCCAGAAGACGCCCGGCTGGCCCGGAGCGCAGCGCAAGCTCAAGCTCGAGCTCAAGGTGCTGGCCGATGTCGGCCTGCTCGGCATGCCGAACGCCGGCAAGTCGTCGTTGATCGCGGCGATCTCCAACGCGCGGCCGAAGATCGCCGATTACCCGTTCACCACGCTGCACCCGAACCTGGGCGTCGTGCGTGCGGCGCCCGAGCAGAGCTTCGTGGTCGCCGACATCCCAGGCCTGATCGAGGGGGCGTCCGACGGCGCCGGCCTCGGCCACCTGTTCCTGCGCCATCTGCAACGCACCCACCTGCTGCTGCATGTGGTCGACTTCGCGCCGTTCGACGACGCCGTCGACCCGGTCGCGCAGGCGCGCGCGATCGTCGCCGAACTGAAGAAGTACGACGCCGCGCTGTTCGACAAGCCGCGCTGGCTGGTGCTCAACAAGATCGACATGGTTCCGCTCGAAGAGCGCGAGCAGCGTGTGAAGGACTTCGTCAAGCGCTTCCGCTGGAAGGGCCCGGTGTTCCAGATCTCGGCGCTCACGCGCGAGGGCTGCGACGCGCTGGTGCGCGCGGTCTACGACCACGTGGCCAAGCTGCGCAACGTCGTGCCCGACGATCCCGATCCGCGCTTCGACGCGCTGCCCACCGCCGGCTCGGTCTCATGAGCACGGCGCTGCAGCGCGCGCGCCGCATCGTCGTCAAGGTCGGCTCGAGCCTGGTGACGAACGAGGGGCGCGGCGTCGATGCCGAAGCGGTCGGCCAGTGGAGCCGGCAGATCGCCGCGCTCGCCGCCCAAGGGCGTGAGGTGCTGATGGTCTCGAGCGGCGCGATCGCCGAAGGCATGAAGCGCCTCGGTTGGGCCGTGCGGCCGAAGGAAGTGCACGAGCTGCAGGCGGCCGCCGCGGTCGGGCAGATGGGCCTGGCGCAAATCTACGAATCGAAGCTGCGCGAGCACGGCCTGGGTAGCGCGCAGGTGCTGCTCACGCACGCCGACCTCGCCGACCGCGAGCGCTACCTGAACGCGCGCTCGACACTGCTCACACTGCTGTCGCACCGCGTCGTGCCGGTCATCAACGAGAACGACACCGTCGTCGTCGACGAGATCAAGTTCGGCGACAACGACAC
>DATMIN010000364.1:0-2436 GCA_035554275.1 Burkholderiaceae bacterium | reverse complement strand
CGCCGCGCCGTTGATCGACACCGCCAGCACGATCAGCCACCCGCCCCAACCGAGCAGCGCCGCGGCCTGGTTCAGGAAGGTCGACGACGGCGGGACGTTGAAGGCCAGCAGCATCGGCACGCCGATGGCCGAGGCGGCGAGTGCGGGCCAGGCGATGGCCTCGGCGGGCACGGCGCGGGGCGCGGGCGGGGCTGGCGTGGCGATGGCGGAGGGCGTGGGCATGCGCAGATTGTCCACACAGCCGTGGGCGCGCCCACAATCCGTCTGCAACGGCGCACCCCATGGATTTGGGCGCAGCTGCTATCCTTACTCAAAGGTAAGGAGTCGCCATGCACACCACGCTCACCTCCAAGGGCCAGATGACGCTGCCCGCAGCGGTTCGCTCGCAACTCGGTTTGGAAGCCGGTGACCAGCTCAGCGTGACCGTGCTGGATGCCCAGACCATCGTGCTCACGCGGCGCGCCAGCCGTTCCGTGGCCACGCTGCGCGGATTTCTGCCGCGGCCGGTCAAGGCCTTGACGCTGCAGCAGATGGACGACGGTGTCGCCGCACACCTGGCACAGAAGCGTTCCGCGGGCCGGCCGGGCCGATGAAGTTCGCGCTCGACACCAACCTCCTGGTGCGCTTGCTGACCAACGACGCCATTGCGCAGGCGGCGCGCGTCGAGGCCTGGCTCGTGGCGAATGCCACGCCTCAGTTTCCCGCGTACGTCGACCATGTCGTGCTGTGCGAACTCGGCTGGGTGTTGCAGCGCTCTTATGCCTATTCGCGAAGCCACGTCCGCGACGCGATCGCCGCACTGCTGGAGTACGACGTGCTGGGCGTCGAGTCGCCGGCGCTGGTGCGGCAGGCTTTGGAGTGGTTCGCCATCGGGCCGGCCGACTTCTCGGACTGCCTGCTCGCCGCCCGGGCGCGAGCTGCAGGCTGCGAAACGGTACTGACGCTGGATCGCAAGGCGGCGAAAACAGCAACGCATCGGCTGCTGCCCTGAGCCCGCGCGCGCTACCGCGCCCACCGTGATGCCCGCTCCACGCGTAACGAGCCGTGCGGTCAGTCGGGAGTCAGTCAGCCCGCGCCCTCCGGTCAGGCGCCACGCCATCAGAACAACGCGCGCTCGATTTCAGAGAAGCTGTCGGCGATCGGTGTCACGTCGATCGCGGTGCCGAGCTGGCGCTCGATCTGCGAACGCGAGATCACGCCGCGCACTCGGCGCGGCGCGGCGTCGGTGGCGTCCTGCACGACCAGCAGGTGGTTTCGGCCGAAGCGCTTGAGCGTGGCGATCACGTCGCCGACGCTGGCCGTGGCCACCCGGCCGTGGTCGATCGCGTCGAGCAGCGCGAGGCCCGTCATGACGTCGGCCACGCACAGGTCGTCGTAGTGCACGTGGCGCTGGCCCACGATGCGCATCTGGCGCTCGCCTCGCAGGTCGGTGGCGGTGATCAGGCCTTCGATGGACGGCATGTCGGTCACGACGAACAGCATGCGCACACCCTGGTAGACCATCACCTGCTCGGCCTGCCGCAGTCCGGTGGCCGGATTGATCGTGGCCGCCTTGACCTGGGTCAGATCGGTCATCACCTCGAGCGCCGGCGAATCGACGGTGACCGGCGGTGGGGTCGAAGGATGAGCCTGGGCGATCGGGGTGCCCGGGCCGAGGCGAAACGTCGGCAGGACGGTGGCGTGCTCCATGGGGCCTCCGGCAGGGGTCGGTGCGATCGAATGTCGAAACGGCATCGCGGCAACAGCGTACTTCAGTTCGTCGATCGATGCCGATCAGGGGCGGGCGGCTGAGGCTGCGCCGTCAGTGATAGTCGTCTTCGCGCTGATGCCGAACTGCCAGCACATCGACGCGCTCGGAGTCGACGATTTCGTACAACACGACATGGCCGCTGCCGCTGAAGGGAACGAGGAGTTCGCGCAGGAAGGCGCTCCCTCCTGCCTTGCGATACGGAAATGGCTCGCTCTCCAGCCGCCTCAGGCTGGCGAGGATCGCTGCACGAGCGAGGTTCGCCAGGTCAAGGTCGTCGGCTGTCGTGGCACGGTCCAGCAGGTGCTCGTAGAGGCGCTGAAGGTCTTCGATGGCGGCCGTCGTCAGCCGGACGGCAAACCTCACTTGGCGCCGGAGAACACGCGCTCCCGCGCCTTGGCGAGCATGCCGCTCAGCTTTTCGTCAACCTGTGCGATGGTGAAGTACACGCCGGTGCGGCGCGCCTCGTCGCGCGATGCGAGGCCACGAGCGATGAACTCCGCCTGGGTGCGCCGACGCGTTGCGGCGTCGCGCACGGCGCTCTCGACGAACTCCGAAAGCGTCTCACCTTCGCGAAGCGAGGCCTCGAGCTCGGCGCGGAACTCTGGCTCGACACGCACCTGAGGGATGACGGCTGATTTCATACGTGCAATGTGCCGCATTTGCGTTGCGCGACTTCGCGCACAGGG
>DATMIN010000363.1:0-2306 GCA_035554275.1 Burkholderiaceae bacterium | reverse complement strand
TGACGCAGCGGGCGCGCTTGGCCTTGCCCGGCGAAAATCGCACGAGCCAGCCGTCGACCCAGCGCTGCTGCGGCGGCGCGCTCGCGTTCAGGCCGGCATCTTCGATGCGGGACAGCAGGGTCGCGTCGATGCCCGACCGTGGCGCAGGACGCATCGGCGGTTACGCCGGTTGGGGGATGGCGGTGCCCAGCCGCTGCGACATCTCGCGGGCGAAGGCGACGAACGCCTGCGCCCCCTTGGACAGCGGGTCGAAGACCACGCCCGGCAGGCCGTAGCTCGGCGCTTCGGCCAGGCGCACATTGCGCGGAATCACGGTGTCGAACACCTTGTCGCCGAAGTGAGCCTTCAATTGCTCGCTGACCTGCTGCTGCAGCGTGATCCGTGGGTCGAACATCACGCGCAGCAGCCCGATGATCTCGAGCTGGCGGTTGAGGTTCGCGTGCACCTGCTTGATCGTGTTGACCAGGTCGCTCAGCCCTTCGAGCGCAAAGTACTCGCACTGCATCGGCACGATCACGCCGTGGGCGCTGCACAAGCCGTTGAGCGTCAGCAGGCTCAGCGACGGCGGGCAATCGATCAGCACGAAGTCGTACTCTGCGTCGACCGGCGCGAGCGCGCCTTTCAGCCGGCGCTCGCGGCGTTCGAGGTCGACGAGTTCGACCTCGGCGCCGGCCAACTCGCGGTTCGCGCCCAGCACGTCGTAGCCGGCCTTCGGCGCCGGCAGCCGCGCTTCGGCGATCGAGGCGTTCTCGAGCAGCACGTCGTAGACGGTCAGGGCCAGGGCGCGCTTGTCGACGCCGGAGCCCATCGTCGCGTTGCCCTGCGGATCGAGGTCGACGAGCAACACCCGCTTGCCGATCGCCCCGAGCCCGGCGGCAAGATTCACCGTCGTGGTGGTCTTGCCGACGCCGCCCTTCTGATTTGCAACGCAAAATATTCGGGCCATGGGCGGGCGAACGAGGGTGAAGACCGCAATCGCTGCGCGGGCCGGCAGCGGGCAAAGACCATTATAGGAGCGCGCGATCGACGGCTTTCAGCCGACGCGGCGCATCCAGACGAGACATCGTTCGGCGTCAAGGCCGGGGACGGCCAGCGGTTCCACGTGAAACACCCGGACGTCGGCAGGCAGCGCCGCGATCTCGTCGGCGGGTGACCTGCCCTTCATCGCCATCCACACCCCGCCCGCCGCGAGCTGCCGAGAAGTGGCCGCGACGAAGTCTGCCAACGACGCAAAGGCCCGGGAGGTGATCGCGTCGAACGACCCATCGGGCAGCTGCTCCACGCGCGAATGAACCGCTTTCAGCGTGGGCAGACGCAACTCGACGCCGACCTGTTGGATGAACGCCGCCTTCTTGCCGACGGCATCGACACACGTCACGCGAATCTCGGGGCACATGACCGCCAGCACGGCACCCGGCAGGCCGCCCCCGCTGCCGACGTCGAGGATCTGGGCCGCACGGCTGGGCAGCTCGCGCTTCAGCGGGGCCACCACCGCCAGGCAATCGGCGAGGTGCTGCGTCAGCATCTG
Source organism: Burkholderiaceae bacterium (assembly GCA_035554275.1). GTDB lineage: Bacteria > Pseudomonadota > Gammaproteobacteria > Burkholderiales > Burkholderiaceae_C > LMDS01. Next base: position 778 of record DATMIN010000363.1, on the reverse strand, counting down.
CCGCGGGTCGCGCACCGACGTCAGGTTGTAGGTGCCGTTCCAGCGTTGCAGCAGCGAGAGGTAGCCGAGCAACGCGTCGACTTGGTCGGAACTTGCCGGCAGCGCCAGCGCGGCCATCGTTTGCAGCAGGGCCGGGCGCAGCGACTCGATCGCGGCGTCCATCCGTCAGTGGGTGACGGCTTCGGGGTCGGCGCGGCCCGGGGCGGTCGCGAAACCCTTCAAATGCGGCTTCTTCAGGTGAACGAGCAGCAGCGAAACGGCGGCCGGCGTCACCCCCGGCAAGCGTGCGGCCTGGCCGAGCGTTTCCGGGCGCCGCAGCGTCAATTGCTGCCGCACCTCGAACGAAAGCGCCGTCACTCGCGAATAGTCGATGTCGGCAGGGAGCGGCAGCGTGTCGAATTGCAGCGAGCGCTCGACATCGCGTTGCTGGCGATCGATGTAGCCGGCGTACTTCAGCTGCGTCTCCGCTTGCGCGATGACCGCGTCGGCGAGGAACAGGCCGAACTCGGCCTCCAGTGTTTCACGTGAAACCGGCACCTCGTTGGGCTGGGCGATCGACGCAATCTCGCAGACCGCGTCGAAGTCGACTCCCGGCCGCTTGAGCAACTCCGCCAAGCTGTATTCGTGCTCGATCGGCGCGCCGAGGAGGCGCCGCGCATCGGCATCCGGCAGCGTTTCCGCGCGGACCCAGGTCGAGCGGAGCCGCTCGATTTCGCGCGCCACGGCATCGCGCTTGCGGTTGAACGCGGCCCAGCGCACATCGTCGACAAGCCCGAGC
>DATMIN010000362.1:0-7878 GCA_035554275.1 Burkholderiaceae bacterium | reverse complement strand
CATGCGCGCGTCGACGGTGTCGCTGTTCGGCTATGCCGGCGTGGTCATCGCGGTGTCGCTCGCGCTGTCGGCGATGGGCATCGGCCTGGAGCGCATCGCCTGGGTCGCGAGCGCGCTGTCGGTCGGCATCGGCTTTGGTTTGCAGGCGGTGGTGCAGAACTTCGTCTCGGGGCTGATCCTGCTGGCCGAGCGGCCGGTGAAGGTCGGCGACTGGGTCTCGCTGGCCGGCATCGAAGGCGACATCCGGCGCATCAACGTGCGCGCCACCGAGATCCAGATGGGCGACCGCTCGACCGTGATCGTGCCGAACTCGGAATTCATCACCAAGGTCGTGCGCAACGTGACGCTGGCCGATCCGATCGGCCTGGTGCAGGTGAAGCTGCCGGTGCCGCTCGGCAGCGACGCGCAGCAGGTGCGCACGCTGCTGTTCGCCGCGTTCGAGGCCGACCCCGACGTGCTCGACACGCCGGCACCGGCGGTGCTGCTCGACGGCGTCGAGCACGGCCAGCTGCAGTTCAACGCGACCGGCTTCGTGAGTTCCCCGCGCATCGCCGCGCGGGTGCGCAGCGCGCTGCTGTTCGACATGCTCGGGCGGCTGAAGGAGGCCGGCATCACGCTCGCGATGCCGCCGACGATGCTGATCAGCGCGCCGGCCGCCAGCCCCGAGCCGCCGCCGGCGAGCGCCGCCAGCGCGGAGTGACCTGCGCGCGCCGGCGCGCATCGCCGCGCGCCGCTCGGGGATCAGCTCGCGCCGGCGGTGGCGCGGCGCGTGCCGCCGAGCGTCCAGCGCGCGACCAGCAGCGTCACGACCGCGCACGCCGCGATGCCCGCGACCATCGGCCGCGCGCTGCCGTCGACGAAGCCGGCCATCGCCGCGATCACGACCGCGCCCATCACGAGCTGCAGCGCGCCCATCAGCGCCGAGGCCGCGCCGGCGATCTCGCCGTGATCGTCGAGCGCGAGCACCGACGAGGTCGGCAGCACCAGGCCGAGGAACGCGTTGCCCACCAGCAGCACCGCGATCATCACGTCGAGCCGCTCGATGCCGGCGAGGTTCAGCGCGAGCAGCGCGACCATCGCGAGCGCGAAGCCGTGCACCGCGACCCCGATCGTGCGCGCCAGGCCGAAGCGCTGCGCCAGCCGGCCGGCGAACTGCGACGCGCCAATGAACGACGCGGCATTGACCGCGAACGCGAGGCTGTACTCGCGCGGCGTCAGGCCGTAGCGCCCGATCAGCACGAACGACGAGTTCGCGAGGTAGACGAAGAAGCTCGCGATGCCGAACGCGCCGACCGCCGTCAGCCCCATGAAGCGCGCGTCGCGCAGCAGCACGCCGAACGCGCGCAGTGCGCTCGCCACATCGCTGTGCGCGCGCTGCGCCGCGGGGCGCGTCTCGGGCAGCGTGAACGCGACCAGCAGCAGCCCGACCGCGCCGAGCGCGCCGACGAGCCAGAAGATCGCGCGCCAGCCGGCCGCGTCGATCACCAGGCTGCCGACCAGCGGCGCGAGGATCGGCGAGACGCTGAACACCAGCATCAGCAGCGCCATCAGCTGCGTCGCTTCGGCGCCGGTGTGCAGGTCGCGCACGATCGCGCGCGGCACGACGATCGGCGCGCCACCGCCGAGCCCCTGCACGAAGCGGAACGCGATCAGCCAGCCGATGTCGGGCGCGAGCGCGCAGCCGATGCTGCCGGCAACGAACAGCGCGATGCCGAGGTACAGCGGCGGCTTGCGGCCGACGATGTCGGAGGCCGGCCCGTAGACGATCTGGCTGATCGCGAACGAGACGAAGAACGCCATCAGGCTCGCCTGCACCGCGTGCACATCGGCGTGCAGCGCGTGGCCGATCGCCGGCAGCGCGGGCAGGTACATGTCGATCGCGAACGGGCCGATGGCCGAGAGCAGGCCCAGCACCAGGGCCATGCGGAAGAGCGTGTGTTGCATTGCAGCAATTGTCCCATGACGAATGCGTGGCGAGGGAATGCGCGGCCGCTCGGCGCGGTCAGGCGCGACTACGATCGCGCGACGACGACGTTCGGGAGGCTTCATGTTCCAGTGGCTCGCGCGGCTCGACCGGGTGCTGCCGGTGCGCTATTCGGTCTGGCTGCTGTGCGCGGTCGGGGCGCTGCTGGGCGCGTTCTTCATGTGGGTCGGGTTCGGCCTCGGCGGCTGGATCGCGATCGGCTTCGCGCTGCTCGTGCTGGCCGGCGTGCGCGACGTGCTGCAGACGCGCCACTCGGTGCTGCGCAACTACCCGGTGATCGGGCACCTGCGCTTCCTGCTCGAGTTCATCCGGCCCGAGATGCGCCAGTATTTCATCGAGGGCGACAACGAGGCCGCGCCGTTCTCGCGCCAGCAGCGCTCGCTCGTCTACCAGCGCGCCAAGGGCGATCAGGACAAGCGCCCGTTCGGCACCCAGATGGACGTGGGCGCGGTCGGCTACGAGTGGATCAACCATTCGCTGCAGCCGACGACGTTGCCCACGCACGACTTCCGCATCACGATCGGCGCAGGCCGCGCGCAGCCGTACAGCGCGAGCATCTTCAACATCTCGGCGATGAGCTTCGGCGCGCTCAGCGCGAACGCGATCCTGGCGCTCAACGCCGGCGCCAAGCGCGGCCGCTTCGCGCACGACACCGGCGAGGGCTCGATCAGCCGCTACCACCGCGAGCACGGCGGCGACCTGATCTGGGAGATCGGCTCGGGCTACTTCGGTTGCCGCGACGCCGACGGCGGGTTCAGCGAGGAGCGCTTCGTCGCCGGCGCGCGCGACCCGCAGGTCAAGATGATCGAGTTGAAGCTGAGCCAGGGCGCGAAGCCCGGCCACGGCGGCGTGCTGCCGGGGCCGAAGGTCACGCCCGAGATCGCCGCGGCGCGCGGCGTGCCGGCGTGGATCGACTGCGTCTCGCCGGCGAGCCACGGCGCGTTTTCCACGCCGATCGAAATGATGCATTTCATCGAGCGGCTGCGCACGCTGTCGGGCGGCAAGCCGACCGGCTTCAAGCTGTGCATCGGCCACCCGTGGGAGTGGTTCGGCATCGCCAAGGCGATGCTCGAGACCGGGATCACCCCCGACTTCATCGTCGTCGACGGCGCCGAGGGCGGCACCGGCGCGGCGCCGCTCGAGTTCACCGACCACGTCGGCGCGCCGCTGCAGGAAGGGCTGCTGCTGGTGCACAACACGCTGGTCGGCCTCGACCTGCGCTCGAAGGTCAAGCTCGGTTGCGCCGGCAAGGTGATCAGCGCGTTCGATGTGGCGCGCATGCTCGCGCTCGGCGCCGACTGGTGCAACTCGGCGCGCGGATTCATGTTCTCGCTCGGCTGCATCCAGGCGCAGACCTGCCACACCGGCCACTGCCCGACCGGCGTGACGACGCAGGACGAGCGCCGCGCCCGCGCGCTGGTGGTGCCGAGCAAGGCCGAGCGCGTCTTCCACTACCACCAGAACACGCTGATGGCGCTGAAGGAGCTGGTGCAGGCCGCGGGCCTGGCCGACCCGGGCCAGATCACCGCGGCGCACATCGTGCGGCGCACCTCCGAGCAGAGCGTGAAACTGCTCGAGACGCTGCTGCCGTTCGTCAAGCCCGGCGAGCTGCTGCGCGGCGAGATGACGCAGCAGGTGTTCCGGCGCTACTGGCCGATGGCGCAGGCCTCGAGCTTCGCGGTCGCGCCGGCGCCGCCGTGAGCGCGCCGCGTCAGGCCGGCGGGCGCGTGTCGACGAAGCTGGTGCGCGCCTCGAGCTTGTCGCTCAGGCGCGCGAGGTTCGCGTGCCGGCGCCAGTCGATCTGCGGAAAGCGGAAGCTCAGGTAGCCGAGCGCGCAGCCGACCGCGATGTCGGCCAGCGACAGGTGGTTGCCGGCCGCGCACCACGGCTTGTCGGCCAGGCCGGTGCTGATCGCGGCGACCGAGACGTCGACCTTGCGCAGCTGACGCTCGATCCACGCGCCGCTGCGCTGCTCGGCCGTGCGCCCGGCCCAGGTCTGCTCGAGCCGGGCGAGGATGGCCGCGTCGATGATGCCGTCGGCCAGCGCCTCCCAGGTCCGCACCTCGATGCGCTCGCGGCTGCCCTCGGGGATCAGCCGGCTCACCGGCGAACGCGTGTCGAGGTACTCGACGATCACGCGCGAATCGAAGATCGCCTCGCCGCCCGGCAGCACCAGGCACGGCACCTTGCCGAGCGGGTTCGACTTCATGATCGCGTCGCTGCTCCAGACGTCTTCGAGTTCGTGCTGGTAGTCGAGCTTCTTCTCGGCCATCACGACGCGCACCTTGCGCACGTACGGGCTGCTCAGCGAGCCGATGAGTTTCATTGTGTGTGGACGTCCCTGAAGCCTTGGCGATGGCGCGGCCGATTTTAGCGGTGCGGCCCTGACGCGACGCCTCAGACGCGTCGCGTCCAGTCCACACTCGGGGGGCGGCCGGGCAGCGCGAGCGTCGCGATGGCCGGCGCCGATTGCGCGACGATCGCGCCGCGGCGCACCACCATGAGGCGGGCGGCCCGCAAACGGATCGCCTCGGCCGGGTCGCGCGCCTGCAGCAGCACGAAATCGGCGGTGCGGCCGACCTCGAGCCCGTAGTCGTCGAGCCCGAGCACGCGCGCGGCGTTGACGGTGACGGCGTCGAAGCAGGCGCGCATCTGCGCCTGCGAGGTCATCTGCGCCACGTGCAGCCCCATGTGCGCGACCTCGAGCATGTCGGCGCTGCCCAGGCCGTACCACGGGTCCATCACGCAGTCGTGGCCGAACGCGACGTTGACCCCGGCCGCCAGCAGCTCGGGCACGCGTGTCATGCCGCGCCGCTTCGGGTAGGTGTCGTGGCGGCCCTGCAGCGTGATGTTGATCAGCGGGTTCGCGATCGCGTGGAGGCCCGCCTCGCGCATCAGCGGCAGCAGCTTGCTGACGTAGTAGTTGTCCATCGAGTGCATCGACGTGAGATGCGATCCGGCGACGCGGCCGTGCAGGCCCAGGCGCTGGGTGTGCAGCGCGAGCGTCTCGACGTGGCGCGACAGCGGGTCGTCGCTCTCGTCGCAGTGCATGTCGACGCGCAGGCCGCGCTCGGCGGCCAGCTCGCAGAGGATCTTCACGCTCTCGGCGCCCTGCTCAGCGGTGCGCTCGAAGTGCGGGATGCCGCCGACCACGTCGACGCCGAGGTCGAGCGCGCGCTTCAGGTTCGCGAGCGCGGTCGGCGCGCGCAATACGCCGTCCTGCGGGAACGCGACGAGCTGCAGGTCGAGGTACGGCGCGACGGTCTGCTTGACCTGCAGCAGCGCCTCGACCGCGAGCAGCCGGTCGTCGCACACGTCGACATGCGTGCGGATCGCGAGCAGCCCCCTCGCGACCGCCCAGTCGCAATACCGCAGCGCGCGCTCGATCAGCGCGTCTTGCGTGAGCTGCGGCTTCAGTTCGCCCCACAGCGCGATGCCCTCGAGCAGCGTGCCGCTCTGGTTGATGCGCGGCAGGCCGTGGCTGAGCGTCGAGTCGAGATGGAAGTGGGCGTCGACGAACGGCGGGCTCAGCAGCCAGCCTTCGGCGTCGATGACGCGCGCGCCGGTCGGCGCGGCCAGCGCCGGGCCGATCGCGGCGATGCGCCCGCCGATCGCGAGCACGTCGTGCGCGTCGCGGCCGTCGACCAGCCGGGCGTTGCGCACCAGCAGCGGCGCTGCTTGTTCCATGTTCTGCCAACCTTTCCGCGAACGGCCTGAAACACCCCGCAATTCGGGCCACCGCCGGGGCGGGCACGAACCGAGAATCGCGCCTGAGTCTAGGCCCCCCCGCGCGCGATCCGTGTTCAAACTGCTGCTCCTCTTCGTCCACCTGCTGGGCACCAGCCTGGCCCTCGGCGCGATCGTCGCGACCGACATCCGGCTGCTGCGCCGCCTGGCCGACGACCGCGTGCGCATCGCGCCGCCGAACCCGTATGTGATGCGCCTGATCACGATCGCACTGGTGGTGCTGGTCGCGACCGGCGCGCTGCTGATCGGCATCGGCCTGGCCGAGCAGGCCGACTACCTCACCGCGAACCCGAAGCTGCAGGCCAAGCTGGTGCTCGTCGCGCTGCTCGCGGTCAACGCGCTCGTGCTGCACCGCTACACGTTCCCAGGGCTGGCGCGCGGCCGGCGCGTCGCGCGCTGGAAGCTGCGCGACTTCCTGCGCGTGGCGGTGCCGGTGGCGCTGTCGAATTGCCTGTGGATGTACTGCGCGTTCCTCGGCATCGCGCGGCCCTGGAACCATGGGGTCTCGTTCGAGTTCGTGCTGGTGACGGCCGCCTGGCTGTTCGCGGCGACGCTCGCCGCGGTGATCACGCTGCTCGTGATCGCCGCACAAGACCGCACCGACGCCGAGCCCGGCTGGATCGACGCGCTCAAGCGCCAGCTCGGCGCACTCGCCACCGCGCTGCGCGTGTAGCGCCGCGCCGCGGCCTTGACCTGCGAGGTCATCGCCGCGCCGACCCCGGCGGTCGAAGATGGGGCCAGTCCCTCTTAGCCCAATCTCTCAACCCCAGGAGTCTCGCGATGGACGCTGCTGTCAACCTGCTTCCCCTCGGTGTCGGCCACATGATCGGCCTCGGCGCGATCGGCTCGTGCCTCGGCGTCGGCCTGCTCGGCTCGAAGTACCTCGAGGCTGCGGCGCGCCAGCCCGAGCTGATGGAGCCGCTGCAGAACAAGGTGTTCCTGCTGGTGGGCGTGCTCGACGGCGCGTTCATCATCGCCACCGGCATCGGCCTGTGGTTCGCGACCGCGAACCCATTCCACTGAGTTGCCGAGGGTTCTGCCCCGACCCCCGCGAAACGGTGGCCGGCGCGGCGCGCGCCGGTGCTAGATTCGCCGCCACCCCAAGAAGCGTCTGGCGGGAGGGCCGCGATGATCGACACGATTCCCATGCCGCTCGGCGCCGCCGGCGGCGGCACCACCGCACCGCCGCGCGACTGGCGCCTCGCCGGGCCCGAGCGGCACCCGCTGGCGATCGAGTTCAGCGGCTCGGGCAGCGAATACTTCCGCATCTGGTCGGTCAACCTGCTGCTGACGCTGGTGACGCTCGGGCTGTACTACCCGTGGGCCAAGGTGCGGCGGCTGCGCTACTTCTACGGCAACACCTCGATCGGCGGCCACGCGCTCGATTTCCACGGCGACCCGATGAAGATGCTGCGCGGCTTCCTGCTGGTCGGCGCGATGGTCGGGCTCTACTCGTTCGCCGGGCAGGTCTCGCCGCTGGCCGGGTTGATCGCGTTCGTGCTCGTCGCGGCGGTATGGCCGGCGCTGCTGCGCGCGTCGCAGCGGTTCCGCCTGGCCAACACCAGCTGGCGCGGCCTGCGCTTTCGCTTCGATGGCGACCTGCGCGGTGCCTACATGGCGATGCTGCCGCTGTTCGTGCCGGGCGCGCTGTCGCTGCTCGGTGGGCTGGCCGGCGGCAACGCGTCGCGCGGCGGTACCGCGCTGGCGTCGCTCGGCGGCCTGGCCGCGCTGGCGCTGCTGCCGCTGTTCTTCTGGCGCCTGAAGCGCTATCAGCACAACCACTACGTGTTCGGCCAGTTGCGCACCGAGCTGCGCGTCGGCGCCGGCTCGTTCTACCTGCTCGGGCTGAAGACGATCGGCGTCGCGATCGGCGCGGCGCTGCTGGTCGGCGCGCTGGCCGCAGTGGTCGGCGGCTTCGCCGCACTGTCGGCCGCCTTCAACCCGCGCCAGGCCAACCCGGCGCTGACGATCATCGGCTTCATGCTGCTGTTCATGTTGGCCTACGTGGCAGTGATCCTGGTCGTCTACCCGTACGCCACCGCACAGCTGCAGAACCTGGTCTGGAACGGCACGCGCGGCCGGCTGATCGAGTTCGAGAGCGACCTGCGCTTTCGCCCGCTGCTGTGGCTGACGCTGAAGAACTGGGT
>DATMIN010000361.1:0-3110 GCA_035554275.1 Burkholderiaceae bacterium | reverse complement strand
CGCGCGCATCGCGTCGTCGACATCCTTGAAGCCGTCGAGCTTGAACTTGCCGCGCGCCCGCGAGATCGCGTCGTCGACGTTCTTGCGCAGGATGATGCGGCTGCCGTCGAGCTCGACCTTCAGCTGCGTGCCCTTGGTCAGCCCGAGTGCGTCGCGCACGGCCTTCGGCAGGGTGATCTGTCCGCGTTCGGCGACGGTGGCTTCCATGGGTTGCGCTCCGGTTCAGGTATGCATGAATTGTACATACCTAACCGCGCATACTGCAAGCGCGCGGCGGAGCGACCGTGCGCGTGTGCGGGCTACTTCGTCTGCGGCGCCGAGAGGGTGGTCATCGACGCCGCGTTCGACGCCGGCACCGCCGCCGACGCGCTGTCGGTGGCGGGTGGCGCGCTCGCCGAGGGGGTCGACGCGGTGTTCGACGAAGCGCCCGTGTCGGCCGCCGACGCCGCGGCCGCGGCCACCTGCGCCGCCTTCGCGGCGCGCGCCGCCTCGATCAGCTCGCGCTGCTTCGGGCTGACGCAGTCGTCGACGATGCGCTGCGCCGTCTTCACGTTCAGCAGCATCGACTTGCTCGCGATCTGCACCATCAGCGTCTCGCCGCGCACGTCTTCGAGGCGGATCGCGCCGGTCGACGACAGCACCGGCTTCATCAGGTAGTCGGCCTTGCCGTGCTTCACGTCGACGTAGGCCGGGTACTTGGGGCTGGCGACGATGTCGATCGTCTGCTTGAACTCGCAGTCGTAGATGCCGTAGTAGACGCGCCCGGCGGCCTCGACCTGATCGGGCCCGGCGTTGGCCGGCGGCGGCGGCTCGACGACCTTCTTCGCCGGCACGGCCTTCTTCGGTGTCGCGGTCTTCGTCGGCGCCGGCTTCTTGGCCGCGGGCGCCGCGGCGGTCTGTGCGATCACGGCCGGTGCGGCGGCACCGAGCGCGAGGGCGGCGGCGAAGGCGAGGGCCGAGGAAGAAATCGTCATGGTGGCAGCGCGATGGTGAAGGAGGCGCCATTGTGGCGGCGCCTTCCGAGGGGTCGTCTTGTGTAGCAAAAGGTAGCGCGCGCGGGGCGCGAATCCGTCACGCGCTGGCGGGCGCGCCCGGGAAAAAGCGCGCCTGCGCCGTGGCCGGCAGCGGCTGGCCGGTGCGGTGCGCGCGCTCGAGCACGCGCCAGAAGTAGCGGTAGCTGGCGCGGTCGTGCAGCGTGTCGCGGTGGCGGATCGGCGCCCACTGCGCGTCCTGCGCGGCGGCGACGATGTCGCAGGCCTCGTCGATCTCGGCCGCGTCGGGTGCGAACGCCGCAACGATCGGCCGGATCTGGTTCGGGTGGATGCTCCACATCCGCGTGTAGCCGAACTCGCGCGCCGCGCGCCGCGCCGCGGCGCTGATCGCCGCGGTGTCGGTGAATTCGGTGACGACGCTGTGCGACGGCGTCTTCGCGTGCGCATGGCAGGCGGCCGCGATCTCGAGCTTGGCGCGCACGACCAGCGGGTGGCTGAACTGGCCCGCGACGCTCATGCCCGCGGCCGGAATCGCGCCGCGGTGCGCCGAAACGAAATCCATCAACCCGAACGACAGCGACTCGATGCGCGGCAGCGCGGCGATCGCGTGCGCGTCGCGCAGCGCGCCGTGCGTCTCGATCAGCACGTGCACCGGCAGCGGCCGCGCCACGCCGTGCACGCGCGCCTGATGCTCGATCTCGGCGAGCGCGCGCTGCACCTCGGCGAGGTCGCGCGGCTTCGGCAGCATCAGGTAGGCTAGGCGCGCGCCGGCGCGCCCGACGAGCGTGGCCACGTCGGCGGCGAACGCCGGGTGGTCGACCGGGTGCACGCGTGCGCCGACGCGCTCGAAGCGGTTGTCGGCCGACATCACGAGCTCGGCGCACAGCGCCGCGTGCTCGGCCTCGGCGCCGATCGGCGCACCGTCCTCGCAATCGAGCGTAACGTCGAACACCGGCCCGAGCTCGGCCTGCAGCGCGAGGCTCTTGCGCATCCGCACCTCGACGCCGCAGTAGTGGTCGCAGACCGGCAGCTCGGCGGCGCGTTCGCTGCTGTCGAAGAGGGCTTCGCGGGGATCGGTGGTCATGAGGTCGGTCTCTGCGCGCGGCGCGCGACGATGAACAGCCGCGGGAACGCCAGCAGGCGCCGGCCGTCGGCGCGCGAGGCATACGCGGTCGCGATGCGCGCCTCGTACTCGGCGAGGAAGGCGGCGCGCGCGTCGGCGCCGAGCGGGTCGATGAACGGCTTCAGCCCGGTCGCGCGCAGCCACTCGATGATCGCCGCCGGCGAGGCCATCGGGTGCTGGTACGCGGTGCGCCAGACGTCGACCGAGGCCGCGAGCGGCGCGAGCAGATCGTAGTAGCCGGCGATCGGAAGAATCTCGGTGCGCACGCTCGCCGCGTCGCCGATCGCGCCGGCCCAGCGCACGTCGGCCGCGACCTCGCGCATCAGGCGGTGTGTCGGCTCGTCGCGGTTGTCGGGCATCTGGATCGCGAGCACGCCGCCGGGCGCGAGCTGCGCGAACAGGTGCGGGAGCAGCGCCTCGTGGTCGCCGACCCATTGCAGCGCGGCGTTGCTGTAGACCAGATCGGCGGGCGCGTCGGCGCGCCAGCGTGCGATGTCGCTGAGCTCGAACGCGCAGCCCGGCAGGCGTGCGCGGGCGCTGGCGAGCATCGGCTCGGAGTTGTCGGTGCCGACGACGCGCGCCGCCGGAAAGCGCTCGACCAGCAGCTCGGTCGAGTTGCCCGGGCCGCAGCCGAGGTCGAACACGCGCCGCGGCGCGTCGAGCGGCACGCGCGCCAGCAGTTCGCGGGCAGGGCGCGTGCGCTCGTCCTCGAAGCGCTTGTAAAGCTCCGGATCCCAGCCGCGATCAGTCATCGCGCGTGCGGAGTCAGAGCAGATGCTTGACGCCGTCCTGCTCGCCCTGCAGTTCGGCCAGCGTCACGTTGATGCGCTCCTGGCTGAACGCGTCGATCGGCAGGCCTTCCACGATCTTGTACTTGCCGTTCTCGGTCGTGACCGGGAAGCCGAACATCACGTCCTTCGGGATGCCGTAATGGCCGTCGGACGGCACGCCCATCGTGACCCACTTGCCGTGGGTACCCAACGCCCAGTCGTGCA
>DATMIN010000360.1:0-3169 GCA_035554275.1 Burkholderiaceae bacterium | reverse complement strand
CCTACCGAGAGGACGGCAAGGTCCGCAAGCGCACGCTGGCCAACCTGTCGTGCCTGTCCGCCGAGGTGATCGAGGGCTTGAAGGTATTGCTGCGCGGCGGTGTGGCCGTACCCAGTGCCCAGTCGGTCTTCACTGTCGAGCGCAGCTTGCCCCACGGCCATGTGGCGGCGGTGCTGGGTGCCGCCCGGGGTTCAGGCTCGTCCGTGTGGTTCGGCTCAGCGCCCAAGGACCTGCAGCCCGTGCTGCAGGCCATGCTGGTGGCTCGCTTGCTGGAGCCGGCCTCCAAGCTGGCCACACACCGCATGCTGCATGACGACACGGCCACGTCCTCGCTGGGGCGCGTGCTTGGCGTGGGCCAATGCAGTGCCGACGATCTGTATCGGGCACTGGACTGGCTGCACGACGCTCAAGCTGGCATCGAGCGTCGCTTGGCGCGCCAGCATTTGCTGGGCAGCACGCTGGTGCTGTACGACCTGACTTCGACCTGGCTGACTGGGAGTTGCTGCGAGCTGGCCGCACGGGGGCACTCGCGCGACGGCAAGCGCGACGATCCGCAGATCGTCTTCGGCCTGGTGTGCACCGCTGAGGGCTGCCCGATCTCGGTGGAGGTGTTCAAGGGCAACACCGCTGATCCTGCCACGGTGGGCTCGCAGGTGGCCAAGCTCAAGGAGCGCTTCGGCATCGAGCGCATTGCCTGGGCGGGTGATCGCGGCATGTTGACGTCGGCACGCATCGAGCAGGTGCTCAAGCCTCAGGGCATGGACTGGGTCAGCTCCTTGCGCGCGCCGCAGATCGCGCAACTGGCGGCCGAGCACGGGCCGTTCCAGGCCTCGCTGTTCGACGAGCGCAATCTCCTGGAGCTGACGAGCCAGCACTTCCCCGACGAGCGGCTGGTGGTGTGCCGCAACCCGCTGCTGGCCGAGGAGCGCGCGCGCAAGCGGCTGGACCTGCTGGCGGCCACCGAGGCCGACCTGGCCAAAATCGCGGCAGCCACGCAGCGCGCGCGCAAACCGCTGCGCAGCGAGCAGGCCATTGCCTTGCGCGTGGGGCGCGTCATCGAGCACTACCACATGGCCAAGCACTTGGTGCTGACGATCACCGACACCAGCTTGAGCTGGGCCCGCAAGGATGAAGCCATTGCCGCAGAGGCCGCGCTCGACGGCCTTTACGTGATCCGCACCAGCATGCCCAAGGAGCGGCTCGATGCGAACGCCGCAGTGGCCGCCTACAAAAGCCTGGCCCATGTGGAGCGTGCCTTCCGGTCGATGAAGACGGTGGACCTGAATGTGCGGCCGGTGTTCGTCTACACCGAACAACGCGTGCGCGCGCATGTCTTCCTGTGCATGCTGGCGTACTACGTCGAGTGGCACATGCGCCAGCGCCTCAAGCCGGTGTTGTTCGACGACGAGTACCTCGACGAGGCCAGCGCAAGCCGTGCATCGCCTGTGACAAAGGCAGTTCGATCCGAGCAGGCCAAAGCCAAGGACGCGAGCAAGCTCGCCGACGATGGCCTGCCCTTGCACAGCTTCAGAACGCTGCTCAAAGACTTGGCCACCTTGACACTCAACATCACGCACACCGCGCTCAATCCCGAGGCCAAGATCACCCTCACTGCCCGGCCGACACCGTTGCAGGACAAAGCCTTCAAACTCCTTGGTCTGAATCCCGCCTGTACCCAGTAGACGAACCCCGCTGATCGAAAAAGATCAATGCGGACGGGTAGTTACGTTCAGGCGGTGGTCAAAGTTCGGCTTAGAGGGTTTCGCCGGTGCCGAGAATGAGCAGCGCCTCGTGCGACAGCTCGCCGCCGTTGCCCTGCGCGATGGCCAGCCGCGCATCCGCGACCTGGCGCTCTCCTGCGGTGCCGCCGAGCTGGCGCACCGCCTCGACGATGGTAAACAAACCGTACATGCCCGGGTGCACGCAGGACAGGCCGCCGCCGTTGGTGTTGACCGCGAGCGAGCCGCCGGGTGCGATGCGCCCGCCTTCGACGAAGGCGCCGCCCTCGCCTTTTGCACAGAAGCCCAGGTCCTCGAGGAACAGGATGGGGTTGATCGTGAACGCGTCGTAGAGCTGCAGCACGTCCACGTCGGCCGGCGCCAGCCCCGCCATCGCGAACGCACGCCGGCCCGACTCGAGCGCCGCGGTCGTCGTCAGCGACGGCATCGAGGCGATCTGGCGGTGCGACAGGGCCGTGCCGACACCGAGCAGGTAGATCGGATTCACGGCGAGCTGCTTCGCGTGGTCGGCGGCGACCAGCACGACCGCGCCGGCGCCGTCGGTGACGAGGCAGCAGTCGCGCACCGTCAGCGGGTCACACACCATGCGCGCGCCGAGGCAGTCGGCGATCGTCAGCGGCTCGCGCATGAAGGCCTCGGGGTTCAGCCGCGCCCAGCCGCGCGCCGCGACCGCGACCTCGGCGAGCTGTTCGCGCGTGGTGCCGAACTCGTGCATGTGGCGCGCCGCCGCGAACGCGTACGAGGTCGGCGGGTTGAGCGGCTGGTACGGCGCTTCGTACGGCAGCGGGTCCAGCATCGAACGCATGCGCGCGAGCTCGGCGCGGCCGGTGCCGCCGGTGCGCTGCGTGCTGCCGTAGCAGACCAGCGCCACCTTGCACAGGCCGGCATCGATCGCCAGCGCCGCGGTCTGCAGATGCCCGACGAAGGACGAGCCACCGACCGTCGTGGCGTCGACGAAGGCCGGCCGGATGCCGAGCGCTTCGCTGACGCCGAGCGACCACATCGCCGACGCCACGCTGGCGGTGAACAGGCCGTCGACGTCGGCCGGGCGCAGGCCCGCCTCGGCCAGCGCCTGGGCCGCCGCGAGCGACAGGATCTCCATCTCGGTGAAGCCGGTCGCCTCGCCGCCGCCGGCGGTGCCGACGCCGACCGCCGCGATCGCGCCGCGCAGCCGATCAGCCATGTGCCGCTCCCGGTGCCGGCTCGAAGCTCAACCGCCGCGCACCGGCCTCGGACCTCAGCCGCGCCACGACCGGCATGCCGATGCGCACGTCCTGCGGCGCGACGCCGTCGACGCACGACATCAGCCGCAGCCCTTCGTCCAGGTCGATCAGACAGACGCCGTAGTCGCCGCCGGCGTCGGGCCTGCGGCGCACCGTGGTCGCCGAATGCACGACACCGCGGCCGCTCGCCGGCCGCCAGCGGAACGC
>DATMIN010000359.1:0-4465 GCA_035554275.1 Burkholderiaceae bacterium | reverse complement strand
GCTCGCCACCGCGATCGGCACGCTGCTCGGCGCCGTCGCCGGCTTCTTCGGCGGCAAGGTCGGCGACCTGCTCGAGTGGGTCTACAACGTCTTCACCGCGGTCCCGCCGATCTTGCTGATCTTCGCGTTCGCGGCGGTGTTTGGGCGCGGCATCGGCTCGGTGGTGCTGATCCTCGGCCTGGCGAACTGGACCGGCATCTACCGCCTCGTGCGCGCCGAGTTCATCAAACACGCAAACCGCGACTACGTGCGGTCGGCCGAGGCGATCGGCGCGAGCAACGCGGCGCGCATGTTCCGCCACATCCTGCCGAACGTCAGCCACGTCGTGCTGGTGCAGCTCTCCGCTCACGTCGTCGGCTTCATCAAGTACGAGGTGATCCTGTCGTACCTGGGCCTGGGCGTCGGCGTCGACCAGGTCTCGTGGGGCACGATGCTTTCCGAAGCGCAGAGCGAGCTGATCCTCGGCCACTGGTGGCAGCTCGCCGCCGCGACGATCTTCATGGCGGTGTTCGTCACCGCGTTCTCGCTGATGACCGACGCGCTGCGCGACGCGCTCGATCCGAAGTTGCGGGGTCTGGAATGAGCACGCTGCTCCGCATCAACGACCTGCGGGTCGCGTTCCGCCTCGGCAAGGAGAACGGCGTCGTCAAGCGCTTCGAGGCCGTGGGCCGTGGCAACAGCGGCGTGAGTTTCGACGTGCCCGAGAACACCACCGTCGCGCTGGTCGGCGAGTCGGGCTCGGGCAAGAGCGTCACCGCGATGTCGATCCTGAACCTGCTGCCCGACAACGCCGAGCGCAGCGGCGCGATCACGTTCCGCGGCCGCGACATGCTGGCGGCCAGGATGCCCGAGCTGCAGAAGCTGCGCGGCAAGGAGATCGCCTGCGTGTTTCAGGATCCGATGACCTCGCTGAACCCGGTGTTCAGCGTCGGGCAGCAGATCTGCGAGCCGCTGATGAAGCACCTGGGCCTGTCGGCGCGCGCGGCGATGACGCGCGCCGAGGCGCTGCTGGTCGAGGTCGGCATGCCCGAGCCGAAGCGGCGCCTGTCGGCCTACCCGCACCAGCTCTCGGGCGGCCAGCAGCAGCGCGTGATGATCGCGATGGCGCTGGCCTGCGAGCCCAAGCTGCTGATCGCCGACGAGCCGACCACCGCGCTCGACGTGACGATCCAGCGCCAGATCATGGAGCTGCTGGCCGGGCTGAAGGCGCGCTACCAGATGAGCATGCTGTTCATCAGCCACGACCTCGGCGTCGTCGGCGAGATCGCCGACCACGTGGTC
This sequence comes from Burkholderiaceae bacterium, assembly GCA_035554275.1. Lineage (GTDB taxonomy): Bacteria > Pseudomonadota > Gammaproteobacteria > Burkholderiales > Burkholderiaceae_C > LMDS01. Next base: position 3,184 of record DATMIN010000359.1, on the reverse strand, counting down.
GTGATGCGCCAGGGCACGGTGCGCGAGCAGGCACCGGTCGCGCAGATCTTCGCCGCGCCGCAGGACACCTACACCAAGGCGCTGCTCGCCTGCCGGCCGACGCTCGAGCAGCGCAGCGCGCGGCTGATGTCGATCGACGACCATGTCGCCGGCCTCGACTACCACGTGGTGCCGGCCAAGCCGAAGGACCCGAACGCGCGCGTCATCATCGAGGCGCAGGCGCTGACGAAGAGCTTCTGGATTCATGGCGCCCCCGGGGCGCCGGGTACGGCGCCCGCCCCCCACGGGGGTAAGCCATTCTTGGGGCGGCCCGGCGAATGGCTTCGCGGCGTGTTCGGCCGCAAGGAGTTCAAGGCGGTCAAGGGCGCGACCTTCAAGCTGCGCCAGGGGCACACGCTCGGCGTCGTCGGCGAATCGGGCTCGGGCAAGACGACGATGGGGCTGGCGCTGCTGCGCCTGCACGAGCCGAGCGGCGGGCCGGTCGGCGGCACGGTCACGTTCGACGGCATCGACCTGCTGGCGCTGAGCAAGCGCGAGATGCTGCCGATGCGCAAGCGTATCCAGGTCGTGTTCCAGAACCCGTACGCGAGCCTGAACCCGCGCTTCACGGTCGGGCAGACGCTGATCGAGCCGATGACGATCCACGCCATCGGCAGCGGCCCCGACGAGCGCGAGGCGCGCGCCCGCGCGCTGCTCGTCAAGGTCGGCCTCGACGAGGCGGCGATGGACAAGTACCCGCACGAGTTCTCGGGCGGCCAGCGCCAGCGCGTCGCGATCGCGCGCTGCCTGACGCTGAACCCCGAGGTGCTGGTGCTCGACGAAGCGGTCAGCGCGCTCGACGTCTCGGTGCAGGCGCAGGTGCTGAACCTGCTGAAGGACCTGCAGGACGAGCTCGGCCTGGCCTACATCTTCATCAGCCACGACCTCGCGGTCGTGCGCTTCATGGCCGACGAGGTGCTGGTGATGAAGGACGGCGAAGTGGTCGAGCAGGCGAGCGTGGCGCAGATCCTCGACGCGCCGCAGCAGGACTACACGCGGCGGTTGCTGGGGGCCATCCCGCGCGGGTACCGCGCGGCCGCGTGACCCTTCGCGCGGGTACCGCGCGGCGGCGTGATCGTTTCGCGAGGGCCGTTCCGCGCTCCGACGAATCGCGTCGCAGCTGTAACGACCCGCTTACCAAACCGTCTCGTTTCGTTGGCCAATGTTCGATTCAGCGTCAGGTTTCGGGCCGGCCCGGCCGCACCCCCCTGTTCAGGGGGTGGCATGGAGGTTGCGCTTTCCAGGCATCCTCCTTCACCCACCGCCGCCACCATGCCGCTGTCTCGCTCTGTCAGAAACGCCCCGCGCCGTCTGCGGCCCGTGACCCCGAGCTGCCGCGGCGGTGCCTCGTCGCTGCTGCGGCTGACGCAACCGGCGCCCCCGCGCCTGCCGTCGGCGTTCGAACTGGGCGACTGGGCCAGCCGCGCCAGCAACGTCGTGCTGCCGGTGACCGGCCCGCTCGCGTTCACGACGGGGGCACGATGAACAAGCCGACCCCGAAAGCCCCGATCCTGCCGACGCGCCCGGCCGGCGCTGCGGCACTGCCGGCTGTGCGCCAGCCGTTCCGCGTGCTGCACACCAGCCGCGCGCCGGCGCAGCTTTCGCTGTTCCTGCGGCCGTCGCTGGCCGCGCGCTGAGCCCGCGACTTCTTCAGTTTTAGCGCGCAACCCTCGGGCGCGGGGGAGGCGGGCAGGCCGAGGCGACGTCGAGAGCGAGCCGCGGCAACACGCTGTCCCGCCTCCCTTCCTTTTTGCCCGCGCCGCACGGCGCTTCGGGCAAGCCCTCTGCCTCCTTCCAGCGCTGGCGCGCGACACTGCGCCGCTCCCCCGCTGCGCGAAGGCTCCTCCCGATGATTGCTTCCCGCCGCCACCTGCTGCTGGCCGGCGCCGGCGCGCTGCTCGCTTGGCCCGCGGCGCGCGCTCAGTCGGGCGCCTGGCCGACGAAGGCGGTGCGCGTGATCGTGCCGTTCGCGCCGGCCGGCACCACCGACATCCTCGCGCGCTCGCTCGCGCCCGAACTCGGCAAGGCGTTCGGCCAGACCTTCATCATCGACAACCGCCCGGGCGCCGGCGGCAACCTCGGCGCCGACATGATCGCCAAGTCGGCGCCCGACGGCTACAACCTGCTGATGGGCACGGTGGGCACGCACGCCATCAACGCCGCGCTGTACCCGAAGATGTCGTTCGATCCGGTCAAGGATTTCGTGCCGATCGTGCTCGTCGCCGGCGTGCCCAACGTGCTGGTGATGAACCCGGCGAAGGCCGACGCGATCGGCGTCAAGAACGTCGCCGACCTGATCCGCTACGCCAAGGCCAACCCCGGCAGGCTGAACATGGCGTCGAGCGGCAACGGCACCTCGATCCACCTGTCGGGCGAGCTGTTCAAGTCGGTGACCGGCACCTACATGGTCCACTTTCCGTACAAGGGCTCGGGCCCGGCGCTGCTCGACCTGATCGGCGGCACGATGGATCTGATGTTCGACAACCTGCCGTCGGCCTTGCCGCACATCAAGTCGGGCAAGCTAAAGGCCATCGCGGTGACGAGCCTGCAGCGCAGCGCGGCGCTGCCCGAGCTGCCGACGATCGCCGAGAGTGGCGGTGCGCTGCAGGGCTTCGACGCGAGTTCGTGGTTCGGACTGTTCGCGCCGGCCGGCACGCCGGCCGAGATCGTGAACCGCATCAACCAGGAAACAGCGAAATCGTTCCAGGCGCCGGCGTTCAAGGAGCGGCTGCTGTCGCAGGGCGCGATCCCCGGCGGCCAGCCGCCGGCCGAGTTCGCGAAGTTCATCGCCGCCGAGACGGCGAAGTGGACGCAGGTCGTGAAGGTCTCGGGCGCGAAGGTCGACTAAAGGCGCCTCAGACGTTGCGCGGCGCGCCGGCCAGGCGCAGCTCGCGCAGCGTGTCGCCGACCAGCTCGAGCCGCAGCAGCGGGCTCTCGATCGCCATCAGCCGGTGCTTCGCGGCCGAGCCCAGCGGCAGGATCTCGCACCAGCGGTTCGCGAGCCAGCCGCAGTCGTCCCAGCGGTACGGCGGGTGCAGCGGCAGCTCGGCGTCGACCGGCTCGCCGCGCTGCGCGCTCAGCGCGACGCTCTGCTCGACCTGGCGCAGCAGCGTGACGAGCGCCTCGCGCGCGAACGCCAGATCGT
>DATMIN010000358.1:0-2184 GCA_035554275.1 Burkholderiaceae bacterium | reverse complement strand
CGACCGCGGCTTCCTGTGGCGCATCGAGAAAGGCGGGCACAGCTCGTGGCTGTACGGCACGCTGCACGTCGGCCGTGCGGCGTGGACGACGCCCGGCCCGCGCACCGCCGCCGCGCTCGCCGCGAGCCAGGTGCTCGCGCTCGAACTCGACCTGCTCGACCCCGCGATGCAGCAGCGCATGGCGCAAGCGATGCTGAGCGCGCTGAACACGCCGGCGCCGTACGCGTCGGTCGCGTCGCTGCCGCCCGAGCTGCGCGAGCGGCTGCGCCCGCTCGCCGAGGCGGCCTGCCTGCCGGAGGGTTCTGATGTCATGCTGTCGCCGGCGCTCGAGATCGCGCTGCTCGGCGCCGCCGCGGTGCAGGGCGACGGCCTGCGCGCCGAGCACGGCATCGACCTCGCACTCGCGCGCCGCGCCCGCGACGCCGGCCGCACGATCGTCTCGCTCGAGACGCCCGAGGCGCAGATCGCCGCGATGCAGCCGAGCGGCAGCGCGGCCGAGACGCTCGAGTTCGTCGGCCGCTCGCTCGACGAGCTCGAGGCCGGCCGCGCGCGCACGCTGCTGCTGCGCACCGCGCAGGTCTGGGCCGATGGCGACTGGGCCGCGCTGGCCGGCTACGCCGCCTGGTGCGACTGCCTGAACACGGCCGCCGACCGCGCCGACATGGCGCGATTGCTCGACCAACGCAACCCGGCGATGGCCGCCGCGATCGACGCGCTGCACGCCGGCGGCCAGCGCGTCTTCGCCGCCGTCGGCAGCCTGCACCTGACCGGCCCGCAGGGCTTGCCGGCCCTGCTGGCGCGACGCGGGTATCGTGTCGAACGGATCACCTTCGACAAGATCCAGGAGACAACACGATGAGCGACACCCCCGCGTTCCCGAAGCTCGTGCCCGGCTTCGACTTCCTGCAGGACCTGGTGAAGAACGCCGGCGCGGCGCTGCCCGGCATCGGCTCGTGGATCGCGCCGACGATCGACCCGGCCGAACTCGAGAAGCGCATCGAGGAGCTGCGCACGGTGCAGTTCTGGCTCGAGCAGAACGCGCGCATGCTCGGCGCGACGATCCAGGCGCTCGAGGTGCAGCGCATGACGCTGTCGACGCTGAAGACGATGAACGTGCAGATGGAAGACCTGCGCGATTCGCTGCAGCTGCGGATGCCGACGGCAGCGGCACCGGCAGCTGCACCCGCACCCGCACCGGCACCCGCACCCGCAGCCGAACGCGAACCGGCGAGCGCGCCGGAACCGGCCGCGTCGGCCGCCGCGCCGGCCGATGCGGCGCCGAAGCCCGGCGTCGTCGACCCGATGCAGTGGTGGGGCGCGCTGACCAAGCAGTTCACCGAGCTCGCGACCAGCGCGATGAAGGACACCGCCACCGACGCCGCACGCAAGATGGGCGGCGCGCTGCTGAAGCGCTCGCTCGATGGCGCGCCCGAGGCGGCGCCGGCCCCGGCCGCGCACGCCAAACCGAAGAAGGCCCGCGCCCCGGCGAAGAAGAAGGCGCGCAAGACCACCGCCAAGACCGCCGCCCCACGCGCCGACGCGCCGCGCCGCTGACCAGCGATGAACCGCTTTCTGCACGGCCACGCCACGCACCCCGACGCGCACGCCGCGCTCGCGCTCGCGGCGGCGCAGATCGAGGCGCAGCGGCGCGAGACCGGCCACGCGCGCGCGCCCACGCTCGGCTGGGTCTACCTGACCGACGCCTACGCGGTGCAGGCCGACGCGCTGCTGGCCGAGATGCGCCAGCGCTGGCCGGGCGTCGAATGGGTCGGCGCGACCGGCGTCGGGATCGCCGCCAGCGGCGTCGAATACTTCGACGAGCCGGCGCTCTCGCTGCTGCTGACCGACCTCGCGCCCGAGCACTTCCGCGTCTTTTCGGGCGCACGGCCGCTGACCGATTTCGACGCCCACACCGCCAATGTCCACGCCGACCCGGCCACCCCCGACCTCGCCGAGCTGCTGCACGAGATGGGCGCGCGCACCACGACCGGCTACCTGTTCGGCGGGCTCGCGTCGGCGCCGTCGCGCGCACTGCACATCGCCGGCAACGCGCTCGCCGGCGGGCTCTCGGGCGTCGCGTTCGATCGATTCGTGCCGCTGGTCTCGCGCATCACGCAGGGCTGCCAGCCGGTCGGCCCGACGCGCGAGGTGACGGCTGCGACGCGCAACCTGATCACCGAACTC
>DATMIN010000357.1:0-2285 GCA_035554275.1 Burkholderiaceae bacterium | reverse complement strand
GTTCTGCCCCGTCAGATACCCCGCCTGCACGCTGCACAGGAACGCGCAGACCGCGCCGAACTCCTCGGCCGTGCCGAAGCGCTGCGCCGGGATGCCCGCAGCGCGCCTGGCCATCACCGCGGCTAGCGTCTGCCCGGTCTTGGCGGCGGCGCCCTGCATCGTGACGCGCAGCCGGTCGGTGTCGAACGCGCCGGGCAGCAGGCCGTTGATCGTCACGCCGCGCGCAGCGATAGCGCTGCGCGCCAGGCCGGCGACGAAACCGGTGAGGCCCGAGCGCGCGCCGTTCGACAGACCCAGCACGTCGATCGGCGCCTTCACCGCGCCCGAGGTGATGTTGACGACGCGGCCGTAGCCGCGCGCGGCCATCGCGTCGACCGTCGCCTTGATCAGCTCGATCGGCGTCAGCATGTTGGCGTCGAGCGCCTTGATCCAGGCCTCACGGCCCCACTCGCGGAAGTCGCCGGGCGGCGGGCCGCCGGCGTTGTTGACGAGGATATCGACCTGCGGGCACGCCGCGAGCGCGGCGGCGCGGCCCTCGGCGGTGGTGATGTCGCCGGACACCGCGCGCACCTCGGTGCCGCGGTGCTCCGCGGCGAGCGCGCGCAGCTCGGCGGCCGTCGCCTCGAGCGCCTCGGCGCCGCGCGCCGTGATCACCACGTTCACGCCCTCGCGCACCAGCGCGCTCGCGCACCCCTTGCCCAGCCCCTTGCTCGCCGCGCACACCAGCGCCCACTTGCCCGCAATGCCCAGATCCATGGTTCCCCCTCCATCGAACGCGCAGTTTTAACCGTTAACCGCGAATCGCGGGGAATCGCCGATTCATCTTGCGAGCTGATGTCGCCGGCAGTATCATTTCCCGTCATGAACACCGCGGCCAAACTGCTTCAGGCGATGCGGCGCAACCCGTTGGACTGGCAGCTCACGCAACTTCAGACGGTTGCCAGACAAAACCATGTCGAGTGGCGCCACGAAAAGACGAGCCACTGCGTGTTCGTGCGTTCGGATGGAAAGACACTGCCCATTCCAGCGCACCGGCCAATCAAACCGGTCTATGTGAAGAAGTTCGTTGAACTGATTGACGGAGCGTGAACCATGCGCAAGCTTGATGACTACCCGTTCGAAATTCGTCCATTGACGGCAGACGAAGGCGGCGGTTTTCTGATCTCGTATCCGGACTTCTCCGACTGCATCTCGGATGGAGAGACGGTCGAAGAGGCGCTGATGAACGGCAAGGATGCTTTGAAGTCCACGATTGCGGCGCTCAAGGCAAAGGACCATCCGGTTCCGCTGCCAAATGGTGGGGGCGTTGCGTCCGGCAAGTTTGTGGCGCGAGTGCCGAAGACCGTCCACGCTCGACTGACCTCTCGTGCGAAGGCCGAGGGCGTGTCCCTGAACGCGTTGATCCTGACCTTCATAGCCGAAGGCTTGGGTCGCGGACGGCGCGCGTAGAGAATAGATGGCAAATCGCCGCGATCCCGGCTAACCCCTCCATTTCGCCAGCAGCCAGATGCCGGCCAGCACCAGCGCCGTACCGGCCGCGATCCACACGGTGAACGGCTCGCCGAGGATCACCACGCCCATCAGGATCGTCGACAGCGGCCCGATCATGCCGGTCTGCGCGACGATCGTCGCGCCGATGCGCTCGATCGCCATCATCACCATCAGCACCGGCGCGAACGTGCACAGCGCCGCGTTCAGCACCGAGAGCCAGATCACCTCGGGCGCCACCGCCAGCGCGCTCATCGGCCGCAGCAGCGCGAATTGGACGATGCACAGCACGCACGCCACGGTGCTCGCCAGGCCCGTGAGGCGCAGCGCGCCCAGGCGCTTGACCTCTTCGCCGCTGTAGACGAGGTAGATCGCGTAGCTCACCGCGCTCGCGAACACCAGCGCCGCGCCGAGCGCCGCGCCGCTGCCGAGCGAGTGCAGTTCGTGGCCGAACACCAGTGCCACGCCGGTGTAGCTCACCGCCAGCGCGATCAGCTGGCGCGCATGGACGCGGCGCCCGAACAGCAGCACGCCGAACGCCAGCACGAGCGTCGGGTTGAGGTACAGGATCAGCCGCTCGAAGCCGGCGGAAATAAAGGCCAGGCCCGCGAAGTCGAGAAAACTCGCGAGGTAGTAGCCGCTGAAGCCGAGCCCGGCAACGACGACCGTGTCGCGCCGCGTCAGCGCCGGCTTGCCGCGCCCGGCCCACCACGCGAGCAGCACGAACAGCGGCAGCGCGAACAGCATGCGGTACATGATCAACGTCACCGCGTCGACGCCGTGGCGGTACGCGAGCT
>DATMIN010000356.1:0-15770 GCA_035554275.1 Burkholderiaceae bacterium | reverse complement strand
GGCGCCGCGCCGGCCGCGGCCGGCGGCGCCGCGGCGGCGCGGCGCGGCAGAACGCCGAGCGAGAGCAGCAGGGACAGCAGCGGGCGGCGGGTCATCGTCGGTCTCCTTGGGGCGCGATACGTGGTCTCAGTCGTATCACGCGCGCAGATCTTTCGTCACGGGCGCGGCCACAGCACCCACAGCCGCAGGGGCTGCTTCATCCGGCCGGCCTGGTTCTCGGCCGCGTCGCCCCAGCCCCAGAAGTAGTCGGCGCGCACGGCGCCGGTGATCGCGCTGCCGGTGTCCTGCGCCATCGCCAGGCGCCGCAGCGGCGTGCTCGACAGCGGCTCGGTGCTGTCGAGCCAGACCGGCGTGCCGTATGGGATGCTGAGCGTGTCGACCGCGACCGAGCGCCCCGGCGTCAGCGGCGCGCCCTGGCCGCCGACCGGGCCGGCCTGCGGGTCGGGCAGCGCCTCTTCGCGGAAGAACACCACGCGCGGGTTCGCCCACAGCATCTCGTTCAGGCGCTTCGGGTGCGCGCGCGCCCACGCCTTGATGCCCGGCCACGAGGCCTGCGTCGCGGTCAGCTCGCCCTGGTCGATCAGCCAGCGGCCGACCGACTGGTACGCCTGGTCGTTGTGGCCGGCGAACGCGACGCGCACGATCGTGCGGCGGCCGCGCGCCTCGGCGATCGCCAGCCGCCCCGAGCCCTGGATCTGCAGGATCAGCGCGTCGAGCGGGTCGGCCACGAAGGCGAGCGCGCGCCCGCGCAGGCTCTTCTGTGCGGCCGGCAGCGAATCGATCTCCTGGCGGGTCCAGTACGGTTTGCGCGCCGCCAGATCGGCCGGCGGGCCGTACAGTGGCACGCGGAACGCGCCCTGCGGCGTGCGCCGCGCCTCGACCAGCGGCTCGAAGTAGCCGGTCAGCAGGCCGTCGGGCTCGCCGCCGAGCGACTCGACGCGGTACGGCTGCAGCCGTTGGCGCAGCCAGGCGCGCGCGGCCTCGTCGCTGAACGCCGGCGTGGCCGCGGCGCGCGCCTGCTCGCACAGCGCGACCCAGTCGAACGCCGGGCGCTCGCAGCCGCGCAGCAGCGCCGGCCACCATTCGCTCAGGCGGTCGGCCTCGAAGCCGGGCAGCGCGGCCCAGTCGACCGGCACCCAGCGCGCGCGGGCGCGCACGATCGTCGGGTTGACGAGCGGGATGTCGAGCAGGTTGATCGCCGGCGCCGCCGGCGCGCCCGGCGGGGCGCCGCGCGGCTCGAGCGGCGGCGGGTTCGAGCAACCGGCCTGCGCCACTAAAATCGCCGCCGCCAGCACGGCCTTGAGGAACAACTGCATGTGGGTACTCTTCCTGGAAGCGTTCGGCGCGGTGCTGCTGCTGGTGCTGATTGTGTGGTGGACGATGTTCCATGGCCGGCGCCGCGGCGAGCGCGACGAGTGAGCCGCGCGCCGGTCAGTCGGTCGGCCAGATGAACGACAGCGGCCGGTGCCGCAGCCGCGCGCGGATCGCCCGGTAGATGCGGCTGCGGTCGACCAGGCGGATGCCACGCGAGCGCAGCGCGACGCGAAACGCCATCAGGAAGCTGACCGTCAGGTTCAGCACCCCGGTCACCGCGATGCCGGCCACGCACCACCAGAACGGCGCATGCCGCAGCAGCTCGAAACCCTCGCTGCCGACCGCGGCGGCGAGCTGGCCGGTCGACAGCGTCACGTGCCGCACCTCGATCGGCAGCCCGAAGAACAGCGCCACGACCGGCACGATGCCCAGCATCAGCCCGAGCGAGATGTTCGACGCGAAGCCCGAGACGTGGCTGCGCCAGTACGCGCCCCAGCGCGCTGCGCGGCGCGGCCCGAGGCGCGCGACGATGCGCGGGTTCCAGGTGATCGCGCTGTCCAGCCGATGCCAGACGAACCAGTTCTCGACCCAGCCGGCGATCAGTGAACTCGCGAACAGCAGCACGCCGGTGAACGCGGCGTACAGCGGCGTCGGGCCGAGCAGCGTCAGCGTCTCCAGCACGTGCTGCGCATCGTGGTGCCCGACCAGCGGCGCGCCGAACGCCCAGCGGCAGCCGAACTGCACCGCCAGCACCAGCGGCGCCACCGCGGCGAGGTTGCCGAAGATGCCGGCGGCCTGCGAGCGGATCAGCTGCGCGACCTCGTCGACGAAGCCCTCGACGTTCGCGTCGCTCGACAGATCGGCGAGCTTCTCGGCCATCGCCGGCGCCGTCATCGCCGGCTGCTTGGTCGCGACGGTGAAGTGCCAGAGCTGGATCAGCACGAAGCTGGCCGCGTAGTTCACGCCGGCCCAGAAGCCGCCCCAGAACGGCGACAGCGCGAGCGCCAGCACCGCGAACTTGACGAACGTGGTGGCCGCCAGCACCGCGCCGCCGCCGGCCGCCGCGCGCAGCATCTGGCGGTACTCGGCCAGCGTGCGTGTGATGTAGTGCTGGCCGGTCTCGGCGCTGCGCTCGGCGACCTTGCGCGCGAGCAGCGAATAGTGGCTGGCCATCAGGCCGCGGATGCTGCGCCGGTCGTCGGCGGTGTGCACCAGGTCGGCAATCAGCCGCGTGATGTCGCGCGCCGGCTCCTGGCTCACCACGCAGGTCAGCAGCAGCTCGATGCGGCGCGTGCGCTCGCGCAGCTGGTCGACCTCGAACACCACGTCGACCGAGACGCCGTGCGCCTCGAGGTGCTCGTGCACGCTCTCGGCGCAACGCCGGCACTGGTCGAGCAGCGCGCGCAGGTAATGCGTCTCCTGCAACAGCGCGGCCTCGGTGGCCGGCGTGACCCGGCCCTCGCTCGGCGCGTTGGCTTCGGTCTGCGGGTCGGCGCTGAGCGCCTGCGCATGGTCGCTGACCTGCTCGGCCACGCGCGCGAGCTGGCGGAACGGCTGATCGACGAGCAGCTCGGGGCTCATCCGCTGGCGCAGCTGCGGCGCGAAGCCCGACGCGCGCACCGCGCTGGCGAGGAACACGATCGCGTCGAGGAACGGCGGCCGCCACGAATGCCCGCCCGGCACCGGCGCGACGTAGCGGCTGACGCGCGCGAGCGTGGCGGCGTCGATCGCGAGCAGCCAGTCGGCATCGTCGCGGTGCGGGAACAGCAGTGCGAACAGCTCGCCGAGGTCGGTGGTCGCCGGCGTCAGCGGCAGCACGCGGGCGCGGACGCGCCGGCCGAGCTCGCCCCACAGGTCCATGCGCGGCGCGAAGCCGAAGTCGGCGAGCAGCGCGGCGTTGTCGACACCGGCCCAGATGCGGCGCAGCAGCTCGGCCACGCGCTCCTGGTGCTCGGGGTGGCGGTCGAGCACGCCGAGCAGGTGGCGCAGCCGCAGCACCGGGCGCGGCGTGGCGGGGGCGGTGTCGGCATCGGCGGGCGTGGCCGACGGCTCGACCGGCGCGTGCCGCAGCCACTCGAACAGCCGGATCAGCCAGAGGTGCCGCTCCGGCAGCGTCGCCTTCGGGTCGGCTGCGTTGAGCAGCGCCGTCAGGTCCCAGGGCGAGAGGCGCGCCTTCGCCTTCGGCATCCGATGGCCTCTCAGCCTCAGTGCAGAGCCGAGGCGAGCGTCAGGCCGAACTCGGCGACCGGCGCGTCGAACGGCTGCGCGTCCTCGGTCATGCAGAAGAAGGTGCCGCGCATCGTGCCGTGCTTGGTCGGCAGGCGCACCCAGCTCGTGTACTCGAAGGTCTCGCCGGGTTTGAGCAGCGGCTGGTGGCCGACGACCGCCAGGCCGCGCACCTCTTCGACATGACCGTCGGCGTCGGTGATGATCCAGTGGCGCGCGATCAGCTGCGCGGTGACGTTGCCGCTGTTGCGGATCGTGATCGTGTAGGCGAACGCATGCTGGCCGTGCGCCGGGTCCGACTGCTCGGGCAGGTGCCGCACGCTGACGGTGCTGCTGAGTTCGGGCTTCGGTTCGGTGTTCGACATGCGGTCGATTCTGCAACAGGCCCGGGGCCGACCCTAGAATCGCTCGCCATCTCCGTGCCCCTGCCATGCCCCGCGAACGCACCCACCGCATCGCCCCGAGCATCCTCTCGGCCGACTTCGCCCGCCTCGGCGACGAGGTGCGCGCGGTGATCGACGCCGGCGCCGACTGGATTCACTTCGACGTGATGGACAACCATTACGTGCCGAACCTGACGATCGGCCCGATGGTCTGCGAGGCGCTGCGCCCGCACGCCGCGCGTGCCGACGGCACGCGCGTGCCGCTCGACGTGCACCTGATGGTCGAGCCGGTCGACGCGCTCGCCGCCGCGTTCGCGCAGGCCGGCGCCGATCGCATCAGCTTCCACCCGGCGGCGAGCCGGCACGTCGACCGCACGATCCAGCTGATCCGCGCCGCGGGCTGCAGCCCGGGGCTGGTGTTCAACCCGGCCGCGTCGCTCGACGAACTCGAGTGGACGCTCGACCAGATCGACCTCGTGCTCGTGATGAGCGTGAACCCGGGCTTCGGCGGGCAGAGCTTCATCCCGGGCGCGCTGAAGAAGATCGAGCGCATCCGCAAGCTGATCGACGCGAGCGGGCGCGACATAAGGCTCGAGGTCGACGGCGGCATCAAGGTCGACAACATCCGCGCCGCGGCCGACGCCGGCGCCGACACGTTTGTGGCCGGCAGCGCGATCTTCGGCCAGCGCGACTACCGCGCGGTGATCGACGCGATGCGGGCGCAGCTCGCCGCGTGAGCGGCGGGTGTTTCGATCAGAGCGCGCGCAGCGCGCCGTCGCGCAGGCCGACCAGCACCGCCTCGCCGCTCGCGCGGTCGACGCGGAACTCGCCGAAGCGGGCGTTCGCGAAGCGCGCCGCGCTGCCCTCCTCGAAGAAGAACGCGTTGGTGCCGAGCCAGACGCGGCCGGCGCGGATGCGGTAGCGCAGCGTGAGCGCGGCAGACGCGTCGCCTGCGCCAAGGCGCGCGACCTGACGCTCGTCGAGCGCGACCGCGGCGCGCCGCGTCTCGCCCTCGCGCGCCGTTGCGTTCGCAGTGTCCACGGGGCCGAGCTGGCGCTCGAGTTCCTGCGCCAGCTCGAAGCGCAGCGCCATGTAGTCGCCCTGCATCAGCGAGCGCGGGTCGACCGGCGCGAGCGCGAGGTAGACGGTCGCGCCGTCGCGCCGGATCTTCTCCTTGCCGAAGAGGCTCGCGTTCACGACGCCCAGCACCAGCAGCGCGCCGAGCACGGCGAGCACGCGCGTAAGGATCGCGCTCATGCCACGCCCCGCTCGCGCAGCGCGCGGGCGCCGAGCAGCATTAGCGCGCCCATCGCCGCCATCAGCAGCGACTTCAGCAGCAGCGTCGTGCCCAGGGCGTAGTAGAAGTGCGAGAGGTGCAGCAGCGCTGCGAGCAGGCACGCGCCGAGCAGCGCGCGGCTGCGCAGCGCGAACGCGGCGGCCGCGGCACCGAGCGCACCGAGCGCCGACAGCAGCGGCCACAGCGCGAGGCCGTTCGGCCGTGCGCCGGCAGCGTCGCCGAACCAGCGCCAGCTGTCGAACGGGTACGACGCGAGCGTCGCGAACGCGAGCCCGACGATCGCCCCGGCGAGCACCGGGCGCAGCAGCGGCGCCCAGCCGCGCGCGAGCCACGCCGGCTCGGCGCGGATCAGCGCCCACAGCGCCGCACCGAGCGGCAGCCACGCGAGCGCCCAGCCGAGCAGTGCGGCGGCGAACGACGGCGGCGCATCGCGCGTCGCGCTGTACTCGAAGCTCGGCTCGCCGAGGACCACGAAGCGCACCGTCAGCGCCCACGCGATCGCCGCGAACAGCGTCGACAGGCTGCGGTGCAGCGCGTTCGGCATCGCGAGTGCGAGCACGATCTGCAACGCGCACGCGCTCGCCGCGATGCTGCCGATGCGGTGCGACGGCGCGCTCAGCGCGAACACCACGAGGCACTGGCCGGCGATCGACAGCGCGAGCGCGAGCTGCGCGACGAACGCGCCTTCGCGGTCGGCACGGAAAAGGCCCCACGCGGCCGCCAGCAGCACCGCGCCGCACAGCGCCGCGCTCGCCGGCTGATCGGGGCGGAACAGCGCGCCGACGAAGCCGAGCACGAACAGCCCGGCGACCCAGCCGCTCGCGCCGAGCAGCAGGCCGATGTACCACGGGCGATCGGGCGCGAGCGGGGCGCTGGCGTCGTTCACCTCGGCGGCGTTCGCATCGACGAGCCCGCGCTCGCGCAGCGCGCGCAGCAGCGCTGTCGCGTCGGCGATCACGCGGCGGCTCCCGCGCCGGCCGGCGCGACACGCCAGCTGCGCACCCAGTGCATCAGCAGCAGCCCGGCGCCGGTCGACGCGGCGACGATCCACAGCGCGATCACGAACAGCGCGCCGATGTCGCTCAGGCGCATCGCGTGGCCGAGCCAGGTGGTCGACAGCACGATCGCGCTGGCGGCGACCAGCGCCATCGGGAACACGTCGCGGCGCGCGCGCCAGGTCGCCACACCGATCGCGAGCGCGACGGCGATGAACGCGAACGGCACGCCGCTGTGCTCGAGGCCGCCGGGCGGCGCGCCGCGGCTGCGCCCGTCGCCGACGATCACCAGCAACACCGCCAGCGTGCCGTACGCGAAGCCGAGCGTCGCGAGGCCGCGCGCGAGCCACGTTGGTGTGGCCTGCGCCAGCCGCGTGCGCTGCAGCGCGAGGCATGCGCCGGCGGCGAGCAGGTTCAGCGCCCACGGCAGCATCAGCAGCAGCGGCCGGCCGACGCCCCAGCCGGCGACAAACTGCCAGACGATGTGGTCGGGCCCGAGCCAGCCGCATAGCAGCGCGAGCGCGACGTTGAGCACGCCCCACCACAGCGCCCAAAGTGCGCCCGAGGCGGCGGCGAGCACGAACGGCAGCGCCAGCAGCGCCCAGCCGAAGAACAGCTCGTGCACGTCGGCGCCGGTCTGGTAGGTCTGGCCGAAGAGCGCGAGCAGCGCGCCGGTCAGCAGCGTCGCGAGCAGCAGCGCGGCCTGACCCGGCCGCGCCGGCGCCGGTCGCCAGAGCGCGATCGCCACGCAGCCGACGAGCGCCGCCTGCAGCAGCGCGAAGCGCCCGAGCGTGCCGAAGCGCTGCCAGTTCGCGGCGACGAAGAACACCACGCCGGCGCCGATGCCGGCCAGGCCGGCCGCGTGCAGCAGCCGCGCCGCGAAGTCGCGCCACTGCGCCGGGTCGGGCCGCAGCCCGGTGAGCTGCAACGCGGCGTCGATCGCCGGCGCGCCGAGCGCGTGGCGGGCGGCGAGGGTGTCGAGCGAGGGGCGGTCCATGGGGGCGAAGCGTACCCGCGCGCCACCGCTTCGCGGCGCCGCGTTAGCTCGGGATCGCGCGCCGCGCCCGCCGGTATCGCCGCGTGCGCCGGCCGGGTCGGCGACCCCGCGTGCGCCGGGCCGCCGCGAGTGAGTCACACTGGCGGCATGGCAGATTCGCACGCGCACCACGACCACGGCCACGCGCACGGCTCGGCGCACGACCACGCGCACGACGATTCGCACGCGCACGGCCACGCGCACCACCACGCGCCGGCCAACTTCGACCGCGCGTTCGCGATCGGCATCTCGATCAACATCGCGTTCGTCGCGGTCGAGGCGTTCTACGGCTGGCGCGCCGACTCGCTCGCGCTGCTCGCCGACGCCGGCCACAACCTCGGCGATGTGGCCGGGCTGCTGATGGCCTGGGGCGGCGCGCTCGCCGGGCGGATGCGCCCCGACGCGCGCTACACCTACGGCTGGAAGCGCGCCTCGATCCTGGCCGCGTTCGCCAATGCGGTGCTGCTGCTGGTGGCGATGGGCTCGCTCGCGTGGGAGGCGATCGCGCGCCTGCATGCGCCCGAGCCGATCCAGGGCCTCACCGTGATGGTGGTGGCCGGCATCGGCATCGTCGTCAACCTGGGCACCGCGCTGCTGTTCATGCGCGGGCGCGACGATGACATCAACATCCGCGGCGCGTTCCTGCACATGGCCGGCGACGCGCTGGTGTCGGCCGGCGTCGTGATCGTCGGCGCGCTCGCGCTGGCCACCGGCTGGAGCTGGCTCGACCCGGTCGCGAGCCTCCTGATCGCGCTGGTGATCGTCGCGGGCACCTGGGGCCTGTTCCGCCAGTCGCTGCGGCTGATGTTCGACGGCGTGCCGCGCCACATCGATCTCGACGCGGTGCGCCGCGCGCTCGAGGCGCTGCCCGGCGTGGCGCGGGTGCACGACCTGCACGTCTGGGCCACCGGCACGACCGAGGTCGCGCTGACCGCGCATCTCGTGATGCCGGCCGGCCACCCCGACGACCCGTTCTTCGAGAGCGCGACGCACCAGCTGCGCGACCGCTTCCGCATCGGCCACGTCACGCTGCAGGTGGTGCGCGAGCCGTTCATGAACCTGTGCGAAGGCGCGGCCACCGAGCCGCCGCGCCAGCCCGCGCACGCGCACGACCACTGAGATGGAGTTCAAGGACTACTACAAGACCCTCGGCGTGACCCGCGACGCCACGGCCGACGACGTCAAGCGCGCGTACCGCAAGCTGGCGCGCCAGTACCACCCCGACGTCAGCAAGGAGCCCGACGCCGAGGCGCGCTTCAAAGAGATCGGCGAGGCCAGCGAGGTGCTGCGCGACCCCGAGAAGCGCGCCGCGTACGACGCCGCCGGCAGCCAGTGGGAGCAGCAGCGCGCATCGGGCGGCGCGCGCGGCGCACAGGGCTTCGAGCCGCCGCCGGGCTGGGACGCCGGCTTCGAGTTCAGCGGCCGCGGCGGCGACGATGGCGACCCGTTCGGTGGCGGCGACCACAGCGACTTCTTCGAGGCGCTGTTCGGCCGCGCGGCGCGCGCCGGCCGCGGCGGCGGGGCGCGCCGCACCGAGGCGATGGCCGGGCAGGATCACCACGCGAAGGTCGTGATCGCGCTCGAAGACGCGTACACCGGCGCGCAGCGCAGCCTCACGCTGCGCATGCCGGCGCTCGACGAATCGGGCCGCGGCGTGCTGCGCGAGCGCACGCTCGACGTGACGATCCCGAAGGGCGTGCGCGAGGGCCAGCACCTGCGCCTCGCGGGCCAGGGCGGGCCGGGCCTCGGCGACGGCCCGGCCGGCGATCTGTACCTCGAGATCGCGTTCGCGCCGGACCCGCGCTGGCGCGTCGACGGTCGCGACGTGTATGCCGACCTGCGGCTCGCGCCATGGGAGGCCGCCCTCGGCGCGGCGGTCGACGTGGGCACGCCCGACGGCACGCTCGCGCTGACGATCCCGCCCGGCTCGGCCGCGGGCCGCAAGCTCCGGCTCAAGGGCCGCGGCATCCCGGGCCACCCGGCCGGCGACTTCTACGTCGTGCTCACGATCGCGCTGCCGCCGGCCGACACGCCGGCCGCGCGCGCGGCCTACGAGGCGTTCGCCGGCGCGTTCCAATTCGACCCGCGGGCCGGCGGCTGACGCGAGGACTCCATCGATGAACACATCACCGACCACCACCGTCACGATCGTCGAGGAAGACCGGCCGATGAGCCTGGCCGAGTTCGCCCGCGCCTGCCGCGCGCGCGAGGAGCTGATCCACGTCTGGGTCATCGAGGGCGTGCTGCGCCCGCTCGGCGACGCGCCGGCGCAGTGGCGCTTCGAGGGCGCGGCGCTGCGGCGCGCGAAGCTCGCGCTGACGCTGACGCGCGAGCTCGAGATCAACGCCGCCGGCGTGGCGCTCGCGCTCGATCTGATGGACGAGATCGAGGCGCTGAAGGCGAGACTGCGCCGCGGCGCGCGCGGCTGAACCCACACAAGGACACGATGCCGATCACCCTGCCTGTTCCCGCGGCCGCGTTCGACGCCGCGATCGTCGATCTCGACGGCACGATGGTCGACACGCTCGGCGATTTCGTCGCGGTGCTCGACCGCGTGCTCGGCGAGCTGGCGCTGCCGACGGTGTCGCGCGCGTTCGTCGCGCGCACGGTCGGCAAGGGCTCGGAGTACCTGCTGCAGCGCTCGATCGAACAGGCCGGCGGCAGCAGCGCCGCGCTGTACGAGGACGCGTGGGCGCACTACCAGCGCCACTACGCCGAGATCAACGGCCGGCACTCGAGCGCCTACCCGGGCGTCGCCGAGGGCCTCGCGATGCTGCGCGCGCGCGGCTGGAAGCTCGCCTGCCTGACCAACAAGCCGACCGCGATGGCAGTCGCGCTGCTCGAGCGCAAGGGGCTGCGCGAGCACTTCAGCGGCGTGTTCGGTGGCGATGCGTTCGAGCGCAAGAAGCCCGACCCGCTGCCGCTGCTCAAGACCTGCGAGGCGCTCGGGTTCCCGCCGGCGCGCACGCTGATGATCGGCGACTCGAGCAACGACGCGCGTGCCGCGCGCGCCGCCGGCTGCCCGGTCGTGCTGATGAGCTACGGCTACAACCACGGCGAGCCGGTGGCCGCGGTCGATGCCGACGCCGTCATCGATCGGATCGACCAGCTCTGACCGAGACGCCTGCTACACTTTTCGCATGTTCATTCCGCGCAAATCCATCGGGTCGTCGAACGACCGGGGAGCCTGGCCCTGGCGGGGCCCTCTCGCGCGCGCCTGAGGCGCGCCGGTTTGCAGCGGTCGGCCCGCCTGCTCTTCAACAGGCCTGCCGGCTCCACATCACGAGACACGAAGTGCGCGCCACCGGCGACGCGCCGGCCTGTGGAGGGCCACCGGACATGATCACCGAACTCGAATTCCAGAGCCTCGCGGGCCAGGGCTACCACCGCATCCCGCTGATCGCCGAGGCCTTCGCCGACCTCGAGACGCCGCTGTCGCTGTACCTGAAGCTGGCCTACGCGAGTGGTGGCGGCAAGCACAGCTTCCTGCTCGAATCGGTGGTCGGCGGCGAGCGCTTCGGGCGCTACTCGTTCATCGGGTTGCCGGCGCGCACGCTGTTGCGCGCGACCGGCCGTCACACCGAGGTCGTGACCGATGGCAAGGTCGTCGAGACGCACGAGGGCGACCCGCTCGCCTTCATCGCCGACTACCAGCAGCGCTTCAAGGTCGCGCTGCGCCCCGGGTTGCCGCGCTTCTGCGGCGGGTTGGCCGGCTACTTCGGCTACGACGCGGTGCGCCACATCGAGCCGCGGCTGGCGAAGACGCAGAAGGACGGCGGCCGACCTGACCAAATTGGTACGCCCGACATCCTGCTGCTGCAGTGCGAAGAGCTGGCGGTGATCGACAACCTCTCTGGGCGGCTGTACCTGATCGTCTACGCGAACCCGGCCGAGCCCGAGGCGTTCCACCGCGGCAAGCGGCGCCTGGCCGAACTCGCCGACAAGCTGAAGTACAGCGTCACCGCGCCGGCGGTGCGGCGCGGGCCGACGCACGGCGTCGAGCGCGATTTCGCGAAGGCCGACTACATCGCGGCGGTGCTGCGCGCGAAGGAATACATCGCCGCCGGCGACATGATGCAGGTGCAGGTCGGGCAGCGGCTGCGCAAGCGCTACACCGAGTCGCCGCTCAGCCTGTACCGGGCGTTGCGCTCGCTGAACCCGTCGCCGTACATGTACTTCTACGACATGGGCGAGTTCCAGATCGTCGGCGCGTCGCCCGAGATCCTGGTGCGCCACGAGCACACGGCCGCCGGCGACAAGGTGACGATTCGGCCGCTGGCCGGCACCCGCCCACGCGGCGCCACGCCCGAACTCGACGCGGCGCTCGAGGCCGAGCTGAAGACCGACCCGAAGGAGCGCGCCGAGCACGTGATGCTGATCGACCTGGCGCGCAACGACATCGGCCGCATCGCGAAGACCGGCACGGTGAAGGTGACCGACGCGTTCACCGTCGAGCGCTACTCGCACGTGATGCACATCGTCAGCAACGTCGAGGGCATGCTGAAGGACGGCATGACGAATCTCGACGTGCTGCGCGCCACCTTCCCGGCCGGCACGCTGACGGGCGCGCCGAAGGTGCGCGCGATGGAGATCATCGACGAACTCGAGCCGGTCAAGCGCGGCCTGTACGGCGGCGCGGTCGGCTACCTCAGCTTCGCCGGCGACATGGACGTGGCGATCGCGATTCGCACCGGCATCGTGAAGGACCAGACGCTGTACGTGCAGGCCGCGGCCGGCGTCGTGGCCGACTCGATCCCCGAGATGGAATGGCGCGAGACCGAGGCCAAGGCGCGCGCGCTGATCCGCGCCGCCGAGCTGGTCGAGGAGGGATTCTGAAATGCTCCTCATGATCGACAACTACGACTCGTTCACCTACAACCTGGTGCAGTATTTCGCCGAGCTCGGCGAGGAGGTGCGCGTGTTCCGCAACGACGAGATCGACGTGGCCGGCATCGTCGCGCTGAAGCCGGCCCGGCTGGTGCTCTCGCCCGGCCCGTGCTCTCCCGCCGAGGCGGGCGTTTGCGTCGCCGCGATCGAGGCGCTGACCGGCACGCTGCCGATCCTCGGCGTGTGCCTCGGCCACCAGGCGATCGGCGCGGCGCTCGGCGGGAAAGTCATCCGCGCGAAGACCCAGATGCACGGCAAGACCGATGTGATCTCGACCGACGAGCGCGGTGTCTACACCGCGTTGCCGAAGCAGTTCACGGTGATCCGCTACCACTCGCTTGTGATCGAGCGCGCGACGCTGCCGGCGGTGCTCGACGTCACGTCGACCTCGCAGGACGGCGAGATCATGGGCGTGCGCCACCGCGAACTTGCGGGCACCGCGACGCCGCTCGAAGGCGTGCAGTTCCACCCCGAGTCGATCCTGACCGAGCACGGCCACGCGATGCTGAAGAACTTCCTGGAGCTGCGGCCGTGACGACGATCGTCGATCTTCGTTCCGACACGGTCACGCAGCCGACGAGCGCGATGCGCGCCGCGATGCTGGCCGCTCCGCTCGGTGACGACGTGTTCGCCGACGACCCGAGCGTCAACGCGCTGCAGCAGCGCATCGCCGAGTTGCTCGGCAAAGAGGCGGCGCTGTTCGTGCCGAGCGGCACGCAGAGCAACCTGGTCGCGATCATGAGCCACTGCCAGCGCGGCGACGAGTATCTGGTCGGCCAGATGGCGCACACCTATCGCTGGGAAGGCGGCGGCGCCGCGGTGCTCGGCAGCGTGCAGCCGCAGCCGATCGAGCACCAGCGCGATGGCACGCTGGCCCTGGCCGACATCGAGGCCGCGATCAAGCCCGACGACGCGCACTTCGCGCGCACCCGGCTGCTCGCGCTCGAGAACACGCTCGGCGGCAAGGTGCTGTCGATGGCCTACCTCGCCGACGCGACCGCGCTGGCACGCCGGCGCGGCCTGGCGACGCATCTCGACGGCGCGCGGCTGTTCAACGCCGCGGTCGCCGTGTCGGCCGCGTCGCGCGGCGACGCCCGAACGACCGCACGCCAGATGGCAGGGCTGTTCGACAGCGTCTCGGTGTGCTTCTCGAAGGGGCTGGGCGCGCCGGTCGGCTCGGCGCTGGTCGGCTCGCGCGAGTTCATCGGCCGCGCCCATCGCTGGCGCAAGATGCTTGGCGGCGGCATGCGCCAGGCCGGCGTGCTGGCGGCCGCGGCGCTGCACGCGCTCGAGCACCACGTCGACCGGCTCGCCGACGATCACGCGCTCGCGCGGCGCCTCGCCGAAGGGCTCGCCGGCCTGCCCGGCCTCGCGGCCGAGCCGCCGCAGACGAACATCGTGTTTGCGGACCTCACGGGCGCACGCGCCGACGGCCTGATGCCGCACCTGAAGGCGCGCGGCGTGCTCGCGACCGGGCTGTATCGCTTGCGCTTCGTGACCCATCTCGACGTCGATGCCGCCGGCGTCGACCGCGCCGTCGCCGCGATCCGCGAACACCTGACCGGGGCTTCCCCATGACGATCACCAACCTCGATGCGCTGACGCGCACGATCGAGCACCGCGAGATCTTCCACGACGAGATGCTGGCGCTGGTGCGCCGGATCATGAGCGGCGAGATGTCGCCGGTGCTGATGGCCGCGCTGCTGGTCGGCCTGCGCGTCAAGAAGGAGACGATCGGCGAGATCACCGCGGCCGCGCAGGTGATGCGCGAGTTCGCGACCAAGGTCGAGGTCGCCGACCGCACGCACCTGGTCGACATCGTCGGCACCGGCGGCGACGGCTCGCACACGTTCAACATCTCGACCTGCAGCATGTTCGTCGCCGCCGCGGCAGGCGCGCGCGTCAGCAAGCACGGCAACCGCGGGGTCAGCAGCAAATCAGGCAGCGCCGACGTGCTCGAGGCGCTCGGCGTGCCGATGACGCTGACGCCGGCGGCGATCTCGCGCTGCATCGCCGACACCGGGATCGGCTTCATGTTCGCGCCGAACCACCACCCGGCGATGAAGAACGTCGGCCCGGTGCGCAAGGAGCTGGGCATTCGCACGATCTTCAACATCCTCGGCCCGCTGACGAACCCGGCCGACGCGCCGAACATCCTGATGGGCGTGTTCCACCCCGATCTGGTCGGCATCCAGGTGCGCGCGCTGCAGCGGCTGGGCGCCGAGCACGCGATCGTCGTCTACGGGCGCGACGGCATGGACGAGGTCTCGCTCGGCGCCGCCACGATGGTCGGCGAGTACAAGGACGGCGGCATCCAGGAGTACGAGATCCACCCCGAGGATTTCGGCCTGACGATGGCGAGCAACCGCGCACTGAAGGTCGAGACGCCCGAGCAGAGCAAGGTGCTGCTGCGCTCGGTGCTCGACGACGAGCCCGGGCCGGCGCGCGACATCGTCGTGCTCAACACCGGCGTGGCGCTGTACGCCGCGAACGTCGCGCCGTCGATGAAGGATGGCGTCGTGCTGGCGCGCGAGGCGATCGCGTCGGGCAAGGCGCTGGCGAAGATGCACCAGTTCGTCGCGCGGACGAAGGAACTGGCGGCGGTATGAGCAGCGGCAGCGACATCCTCGATCAAATCGTCGCGGTCAAGCGCGACGAGGTGTCGCTGGCGCGGCGCAAGCGCGACCTGGCCTCGCTGCGCCGCGACGCCGAGCAGCTCGGCGGGCAGCGCGACTTCATCGGCGCGCTGCGCGCCAAGATCGCTGCGGGCGGCGCCGGCGTGATCGCCGAGATCAAGAAGGCGAGCCCGAGTAAGGGCGTGCTGCGCGAGCGCTTCGAACCGGCCGCGATCGCCGAGTCGTACGCCGAGCACGGCGCGGCGTGTCTGAGCGTGCTGACCGATGTGAACTTCTTCCAGGGCAGCATGGCCTACCTCGAGCAGGCCCGCGCCGCGTGCGCGCTGCCGGTGCTGCGCAAGGATTTCATGATCGACGCGTACCAGGTGTACGAGGCGCGCGCGATCGGCGCCGACTGCATTCTGCTGATCGCCGCCTGCCTCGATGATGCGCGCATGACCGACCTCGAAGCGCAGGCGCGCGAGCTCGGCATGGCGGTGCTGGTCGAGGTGCACGACGCGGCCGAACTCGACCGCGCGCTGCGGCTGCGCACGCTGGTCGGCGTCAACAACCGCAACCTGCGCACCTTCGAGGTCGACCTGCAGACGACGCTCGACCTGTTGCCGCGCCTGCCGGCGGATCGGCTGGCCGTGACCGAGAGCGGCATCCTCGGCCGCGACGATGTGCGGCGGATGCGCGACGCGAACGTCCACGCGTTCCTCGTCGGCGAGGCCTTCATGCGCGCGAGCGACCCGGGCCAGGCGCTGGCCGAGCTCTTCGCGCCGGCGTGACGCGAACGCCTCAGAGCGCCGCCGCGGCGGCCGACAACCGGCTGCGCGAGCCGCTCGAAGCGGCGTTCGAGCGCGTGCCGGCGGCGTGGCGCGCGGTGACCGACGCATTCATCCGCAGCGACGCCGGGCGCGCGCTCGCCGCGTTCGTCGACGGGCGCGTCGCCGACGGGGCGGTCGTCTACCCGCGCCGGCCGCTGCGCGCGCTCGACTTCGTGGTGCCCGACGA
>DATMIN010000355.1:0-2901 GCA_035554275.1 Burkholderiaceae bacterium | reverse complement strand
GCCGTCGACCCCGACGAGCGCCTGCGCGCCCACGCGCTCGCGCAGCGATGGCGCATCATCACGCTCGACCGCGGCGCCTTCGCCGAGCCTCGCTGAACGACTTGAAGCAAGGAAGCTGTTGACATGGACGACACGCGGCAGGACACCACGGCCTCGCTCACCGCGCTGATCGACGCCGCCGCACCGGCGCTCGAATCGAAGGTGATCGCATGGCGGCGCGACTTCCACGCCAACCCCGAGCTCGGCAACCGCGAGCACCGTACCGCCGGCATCGTCGCCGCGCACCTGCGCCGGCTCGGCTTCGATCAGGTGCGCACCGGCGTCGCGCATACCGGCGTCGTCGGGCTGCTGAAGGGCGCGTTGCCTGGTCCGGTGGTCGCGCTGCGCGCCGACATGGACGCGCTGCCGGTGGCCGAGGAGGTCGACGTGCCGTTCGCGTCGAAGGTCAAGGCCGAGTGGAACGGCGAGACGGTTGGCGTGATGCACGCCTGCGGCCACGATGCGCACACTGCCATCCTGATGGGCGTGGCCGAGCTGCTCGCCGGGCTGCGCGCGCAGTTGCGCGGCTCGGTCAAGTTCATCTTCCAGCCCGCCGAAGAGCTGCCGCCCGAGGGCGAGGAGGGCGGCGCGAAGCTGATGATCGAGCAGGGCGCGCTCGAGAACCCGGTGCCGCAGGCGATCTTCGGGTTGCACATCACCTCGCGCCTGCCGACCGGCGTGATCGGCTGCCGCCCCGGCCCGACGATGGCGAGCGCCGACAACCTGAAGATCACCGTGCACGGCCGGCAGACGCACGGCGCGATGCCGTGGCTCGGCGTCGACCCGATCGTCACCGCGGCGCAGGTGGTGCTCGGGCTGCAGACGATCGTGAGCCGCCAGGTCGACCTGACGCAGGAGCCCGCGGTCGTGACGATCGGGGCGATCAAGGGCGGCAACCGCGAGAACATCATTCCCGATTCGGTCGAGATGCGCGGCACGATCCGCAGCTTCGACGAAGGCATGCGCGACGACATCCACGAGCGCGTGACCACGCTCGCCGAAGCCATCGCCCGCGGCTCGCGCGCCGGCTGCACCGTGTGCATCAAGAAGAACTACCCCGTCACCGTGAACGACCCGGCGCTCACCGAGCAGATGCAACCCACGCTCGAGCGCGTGGCCGGCGACGGCAACCTGATGCTGGTGCCGAAGGTGATGGGCTCGGAGGATTTCTCGTTCTTCCAGCGCCTCGTGCCCGGAATGTTCTTCTTCGTCGGCGTGACGCCGAAGGGCACCGATCTGATGACCGCGGCGCCGAATCATTCGCCGCGGTTCTTTGTGGATGAGAGTGCGTTGGTGTTGGGGGTGAGGGCGTTGGCGAGTCTGGCGTGCGTTTTTTGACTGCAGTACCACCGCGCTGAGCCTTCTGGGTCTACGACATGGGACAGCCGAGAGCAGTCGTAGGCGGTTAGAGGCTGGCACTCTGCTTAATGCGAGTTGACGCACTTGGGCGTGCCCGCGAACCCATAGTCGAAAGGACGTTCAACCTCGACGCGCCAAGTACATTTGGCCTGGATCAACACAAACCCGATTCACGTCTCACGAGCCTTGCGAGGACATGCATGTTTCTTCATATCGGACGCCCGAAGCGGCTCTCGGAACTGGGCGTAACGGTTCCTGACGTCGGCGAACTGAAGCGCCGGTTCGACATAGCAGTGCTCGATGATGAGCCCTTTGTTCGCGCTCAGCCCTTGCGAAACCACGGCTTTCGGATAACTGAACTCGGCGGGGACATAAAAACCGTCGATCAGGTCGCCGCCTATCCCATAGTGATCTGCGATATACGTGGCGTAGGCAGTGCCTTCGGCAGCCGATATGAAGGAGCTCATGTTTTGTCGGAAATACGAAAGGCGTATCCGGACAAGTACCTGATTGCATTTACGGGAATGACCTACGACGCCTCGTACAATGAAAAGTTAACGTCAGCAGATAAGAGTACGACGAAGGACGCGTCTATTGATCTATGGACTCAGCTCTTAGAGTCTGGCCTCCGAAGTGTCGGTGATCCTCGCGAGAGATGGGTCCGATTACGAGCTACTTTGCTGTCGCGAGGTGTAGATCTCTACGACGTGCTGCAACTAGAGCAGGCCTTTATCAAGTCTGTGCTAGATCGCAGCGCCAAGACCTTCGCTTCGAAGGCCCGCGAGCTGCCATTTAACAATGAATCTATGGATCTTATTCTGAAATTCTCTGCTGCCGCTCTTGTGCAGATCATCGAAAATATCGTGAAATGATCCGCTATGACAAGGTAAACCGGAAAGCAGAGGCTCTCAGTCAAAGACTGCACCAAGTTGAGACGGAGAATGTTGCACTTAGGGAACAGAGCGGCCGGATCAAGCAAGTTCTTGACAGCACGCTTCACGAGGTTCGGCGATTCAGTGGTGAACTTGCTTCGCATGCGGAATCGCTAAGCAGGTTGCTTGAACTCAATCGAGCATCGGAGGAAGAGATCGAACTATGTCAGACCGTCTTCTATACGACGGGCATGATCTCTGCGCGTCTCGGGTTTACCGACCTTGAACTGAACCCGTCGGCCGTTAGTCGGCAAGCGACCATCCGCGCTGGCGTATATAAGAAGTTTGAGAAGGCGAAGCATGTCTTGGGCTTGAAATCACGATTGAAGCGAGTTCCAATTTTGTTTAGAGGAAACTCGTACTTTGAGATTGATGCCCTACCGGCGTTTGAGTTGGTGCCTTTCGTAATACTGGACAATGCTATCAAGTATTCGTTGGTTGATCGGCAAGTCTCAGTGCAGTTTGAAGAGAGGGCGAATCAAAGTTTGACAGTGACTGTTCAATCTGTAGGGCCGCTGGTGGAAGGCGACGAGATTCCGCATCTGTTCGACCGAGGCTACAGAGGGAAGCA
>DATMIN010000354.1:0-3612 GCA_035554275.1 Burkholderiaceae bacterium | reverse complement strand
TCACCGAGCGCTTCGAGCTCTTCATCACCGGCCGCGAATATGCGAACGGCTTCTCCGAGCTGAACGACGCCGAGGATCAGGCCGCGCGCTTCCTGGCGCAGGCCGCGAACAAGGAGGCCGGCGACGAGGAAGCCATGTACTTTGATGCCGACTTCATCCGCGCGCTCGAGTACGGCATGCCGCCGACCGGCGGCTGCGGCATCGGCATCGACCGGCTGGTGATGCTGCTGACCGATTCGGCGAGCATTCGCGACGTGATCCTGTTTCCGTCGCTGCGGAAGGTCGAGTGACGTGAATCGTGCAGTTCCGGGGGACGAGAGAGAAAGATGAACACCGATGCGATTCCCTGCCGGCTTTGCGCTGCGCCTGCCAATTTCAAGTTCGCGCGGCAGGCCAAGGATGGAGATGACGTACGGTGCTACGAGTGCAGCGCTTGCCACTCTTTGCAAACCGAGGTCCCCTACTGGCTCGAAGCCGAATACGCCGCGAGCGCCGCGGACACGCACCTGAATCTAGACACTTATGCCGCCGACCGGAGCTTGCGCAGCCGCACCGCGGTCTATTTCCTCTGGAAGTTTGCGGGCTTCAAGAGCCCACAGGACAAGTTGCTCGACTGGGGCGGTGGGGTCGGCTTGATGGTCAGGCTGTTGCGCGATGCCGGCATCGATGCCTACCTGTACGACAAGTACGCAAAGAACCATTTCGCTTCCGGCTTCATCCGCTCTGAGCACGACTCCTACAGCGTCGTGACGGCCTTTGAAGTCTTCGAGCACTTTGCGAACCCGGTGGTCGACCTGCAGGCGGTGTTTTCCCTGGATCCGGCGTTGCTGGTGATATCGACTGGCGTGTACACGAATCAGGGCGCTGACTGGCCCTACCTCGGACCGGCGAAGAGCGAGCATGTCTTCTTTTATTCCGAACAGGCGCTCGAGCTTATCGGCCACCGCTTCGGCTACGGAGTCATCCGCTTGCGGCATGGCATGACGCTGTTCTTTAAGGACCCTATTGCGGCGCAACGGCTTCGATGGGCTGGCCGGCTCTTGTCGCGAGACTATCTTGCCGACATCGCGTTTGCATTGATTAGAAAGCGATCACATTGCGACGCCGACAACCAGAAAATTCGGGCGAAGACGGGCGAATTGGGCGCGTAGCGCGCGCCGGTGACCGATTCGGCGAGCATTCGCGACGTGATCCTGTTCCCGTCGCTGCGAAACGAGGCGTGACTAGCCCGAGGGAGTGGCGTTGCCTCGGCGTCACGTCCCCTTGGACACGCAGATCAGGTATTGCCACGTCGTCAAGTCGCGGAGCAGGCCGAAGGTCAGCCGGTCGAGCGTATGCAGCCGCGTGCCTGGACGAATGAGTTCGATGCAGCGCTCGAACTGAAGGCGTTGCCCGCACAGCATCTCGATCGCCGACCCGCGTGTGAAGAATCGCAGGTGGGTGCGGTCGAGCAACCCGTCTTCGGTGTAGCGCCATTCGCCGCGCAGCAACAGCGGCATCAACGTGTGAAGGCAGCGCACGTTGGGCAGGCTCGCGATCAGTTTGCCGCCCGGTGCCAAGCGCTGCGCGAGCCGGTCGGCGCAACGCCAAGGGTCGACCAAATGCTCGAGGACGTCGAGGCACAGCACCAGGTCGAACTGCTGCCCCGGCCACGCGGTCTCGACCAGCGCCTCCGCATCGCCGACCTGCACGTCTGCGAAATGCGCGCGCGCGATCTTTGCGGCTGGCTCGAAGAGCTCGATGCCCCAGGCATCGCGCACTCGTCCCGTGTGCCGCAGCCACTGCATCGTCCCGCCGCGACCGCAGCCCACTTCAAGGGCGCGCGCGCTGGAGGGCGGCAACAGCGGCTCGATCTCGCGGCGGGCATTGGAGAAGTAGTAGTCGGCCTTGTTGCCGTAGTCACTCGCGGCGGGCAACGCCGTACTCGCTGCCATGGATTGCATTGCGTCGGTCGTTTCCATTGTTGGCGCCGCCGCGTCAGCGCGGCAAGAACTGGGCCTTGCGCTTGTTCAGAAACGCGTCCATCCCTTCCTTCTGGTCGTCGGTCGCGAACGTCATCTGGAACAGGCGCCGCTCGAACATCACGCCGTCGGCCAGCGAACTCTCGAACGCGCGGTTCACGCTTTCCTTCGCCGCCATCACGCTGATCGCGCCGAACTCGTTGATCGCGTCGGCGGCGGCGAGCGCCACCGTCATCAGCTCGGCCGCGGGCACGACGCGCGAGACGAGGCCGCCGCGCTCGGCCTCGGCGGCATCCATCATGCGGCCGGTCAGGATCATGTCCATCGCCTTGGCCTTGCCCACCGCGCGCGGCAGGCGCTGGGTGCCGCCGGCGCCGGGGATGATGCCGAGCTTGATCTCGGGCTGGCCGAACTTGGCGCTGTCGGCGGCGATGATGAAGTCGCACATCATCGCCAGCTCGCAGCCGCCGCCGAGCGCGAAGCCCGCGACCGCGGCGATCACCGGCTTGCGGATCGTGCGGATCGTCTCCCAGTTGCGGGTGATGAAGTCGGCGCCGTAGCTCTCGGCCAGCGTCAGCTTCGCCATCGCCGAGATGTCGGCGCCGGCCGCGAACGCCTTCTCGCTGCCGGTGATCACGATGCAGCCGACGCCGGGGTCGGCGTCGAACGCCTTCAGCGCGGCGCCGAGCTCGTCCATCAGCTGGTCGTTCAGCGCGTTCAGCTGCTTCGGGCGGTTCAGCGTGATCAGGCCGGTCTGGCGCGCGCCCGCGCCGCGCAGTTCGGTCAGGAGGGTCTCGAAGGGCATGGTGGTCGCATCCGTCGGCACGAGGCTCGACTGTAGCGCGCCGCGGCGCGCGCTCGGCGGTCAGCGCGCGATCTCGGGCGGGCGCGCGATGATCAGGTCGACGTAGGTGGCCGCGTCCTGCGCGAAGCGCAGCCGCACCGGCAGGTAGCGCAGCTGCGGCGCCATCCACATCTCGACGCTGAGGCTGCCGGCCTTCTGCTCGCCGCGCGGCTTCAGGTGCAGGCCGACGACCGGGCCGAACGGCGTGGGCAGCAGCTCCTCCTCGACCACGTCGTAGGTCCAGACGTCGACCTTCTTCGGCAGCGCCAGC
Source organism: Burkholderiaceae bacterium (assembly GCA_035554275.1). Classification (GTDB taxonomy): domain Bacteria; phylum Pseudomonadota; class Gammaproteobacteria; order Burkholderiales; family Burkholderiaceae_C; genus LMDS01. The sequence continues at coordinate 536 of DATMIN010000354.1, read as the reverse complement.
GGGATGTCGACGCTGCCGCCGACCCGCAGCAGCGCCGGGTCGGTGCCGAACACGTAGGCGAGCTGGACGAACTGGCTCGCGGTGTCCTGCAGGCCGGGGCGCAGCGGGCGCACCTCGCCGTTGGCGAGCACGACGCCGCCGCTGTCGAACAGCACCGTCTGGCGCGGCCGGTCGCTGCCGAGGAAGCGCACGTCCTGGTCGTAGCGGCGCGGCGCGAGGCCGTCGGCGGTGATCTCGCCGTCGCTGCTGGAGCGCTGCGTGATCAGCGGCGCGAACGACGGGCCGACGATGAAGTCGACGTGCACCTGGTAGTGCGAGCCCTCGCGCAGCCACTCGACCTGCGCGCTACCGCTGACCTCGCCGCGGTAGTTGCCGCTCAGCAGGTAGCTCAGGCGCGTCGACGCCGGCCAGTCGAACGCGGCGCCGCTGGCCGCGGCGGAAGGCGGTGCGGCGGCGACCGGTGCCGATGCGACGTCGGAGGCGGCGGCGCTCGGCGGCTCGGCGGGCACGCGCGAGGCGGCATCAGTCACCACGGC
>DATMIN010000353.1:0-6070 GCA_035554275.1 Burkholderiaceae bacterium | reverse complement strand
CGACGCCGCCACCGATCGCAGCGTGCAACTGATGCGCACACCGACCCGCGCGCCGCTGGTGCGTGCCGCGGTGGTCTCGCTGTTCGGCAATCGCGACGATCCGCTGACCGGCCGCCGTGCGTTCCATTCCGGGCTCGACTTCGCGGCCGTCACCGGCACGATGATCCACGCCGCCGCGGGCGGGCTGGTCAAGTCGGCGGCTTTTCACCACGACTACGGCTGGACGGTCGAGATCGACCACGGCAACGGCCTCGTCACCCGCTACGCCCACGCCTCGCGGCTGCTGGTGCGCGCCGGCGACGTGGTCGCGCCGGGCGCGGTGATCGCGGCGGTCGGCTCGACCGGCCGCTCGACCGGCCCGCACCTGCACTTCGAGGTGCTGCGCAACGGCGCGGCCACCGATCCGCGGCGCTACCTCGCCGGCGTCTGAGCCGATGTCTGCCGCGCGCGCTGCTTCCGTCGACCTGGCCCGCATGCGGCTCGTGCTGAGCAGCGGCGGCGCGCGCCGCGGCTGGATCGTCTGGTGCGCGCTCGTCGTCGCCGCGGCCGGCGGTACCGCGGCGGCGAGCCAGCTGTGGTGGACCGATCGGCTGCACACGCTCGAACACCGCGCCGCCGCGGCCGGTGACCTGCCGGCGCTGCGCCACTCGCTCGAGCAGACGCGCCTGAAGCTGCAGATGGCCGATGCGCGCAGCCACGAACTCGAACAGCAGATCGAATCGCTCAACGACCGCCTGCGCGAGAGCCAGGAAGAACTCGCGTTCTTCCGCAAGGCGCGCGAGCCGCGGCGTTGATCGCAACTTTCCAAACTTCTCCGGAGAACGCCATGTTTGCCAAACGCCCACCCAAGCGCCCGTCGGTCGACGTGAAGCAGCTGTCGAGCCTGATCGCCGAGGACGTCGAGATCACCGGCGACGTCTGCTTCTCCGGCGGCATCCGCATCGACGGGCGCATCCGCGGCAACGTGACGGTGCGTGCCGGCGACTCGGGCGGCCGCGCGCTGCTGGTGCTGTCGGAGAAGGGCCGCATCGAGGGCAGCGTGTGCTGCGCCGACGCGGTGATCAACGGCGACGTGGTCGGCGATCTCGAGATCGCGCACTTTCTCGAGCTGCAGTCGAGCGCACGCGTGACCGGCGCGATCCGCTACCACCAGCTGCAGATGGATGTCGGCGCCACCGTGCGCGGCCAGCTTCTGCAGGCCGATGCGATGGCGCTCGGCACCGACACCAACGTCGTCGAGCTCGGCGCCGACAAGGCCGCGGCGCGCGCGAGCGCGTAGCCCGCGCGCCGCCCCTCGGCCGCGTGCGCCGTCAGCGCATCGGCACGCCGTTCCAGCCGCCGCGGCGCCCGCCCTGGCCCCAGTCGCCGCCGCGCCAGCTCGCGAAGCGGCCGCCGTCGACGATGCTGCCTTCGCGGTACTCGAACATCCGCTCGTTCCCGCCGCGGTTGCGCGCGTAGATGCGCAGCGTCTTGACGCGGCCTTCGTCGGGATCGACGCCGAAGGTGTCGTTGCCGAGGCGGAAGGTCTGGTCGGCGCGCGCCAGCTCACGCAGGCGCCCGGTCACGTCGACATTGCGCCGGCCGGTGCCGTACAGCGCCTGCACGATCCGGTAGCCGTCGGCGCCGCCGTCGGGGCGACCGCCGCCGCCCTGGTCCCAGTTGCCGCCGCGCCAGCCGGCGAAGCGCGCGCCGTCGACGATGTCGCCCTCGCGGTACTGGAACACGCGCGACGAGCCGTCGGGCCCGCGCGCGGTGATGCGCAGCGCCTTCACGCGGCCCTCGTCGGGGTCGACGCCGAAGGTGTCGTTGGCGATCCGGAACGATTGGCTGCTGCGGGCGAGCTCGCGCAGCCGCTGCGTCACGTCGACGCTGCGCCCCGGCGTGCCGTACTCGGCCTGCTGGATGCGGTACTGGCCGCCGCCCTGCGCCACGGCGAAGCCGCCGATGCCGGAAAGCGTCAGCGTCAACGTCAACGCCGTCCAGCGCCGTCTTGTGAGGTGTTGCGTCTTCATCGGTGGCTCCTCGCTTCTCATTGATGTGTCGTGTCAGCGCCGCAGCGCGCATATCAGCGTAACGCTGCGCGCCGCGCGGGCCGTGTCGGACGCCGCCGCATTCGGACCCGGCTATTCTTCGCATTCAATTGGGAATCTGAGATGAGCGACTTCGATCCGCGCGCGATCCGCGCCCTCGCGTTCGACGTGTTCGGCACCGTGGTCGACTGGCGCGCGTCGATCGTGCGCGAGGGCGAGGCGCTCGCCGCCGCACACGGCTGGCGCGGCATCGACTGGCCGGCGTTCGCCGACGCGTGGCGCGCCGGCTACCAGCCGGCGATCCAGCGCGCGCGCAGCGGTGAGATCGCGTGGACCAACGTCGACGGCCTGCACCGCATGATCCTCGACACGCTGCTCCCGCGCTTCGGCCTCGAGGCGCTCGACGCGGCCGGCCGCGACCACCTGAACCGCGTCTGGCACCGGCTCGACGCGTGGCCGGACGCGGCCGAAGGGCTGACGATGCTGAAGTCGCGCTATGTCGTCTCGACGCTGTCGAACGGCAACATCGCGCTGCTCGTCAACATGGCCAAGCGCGCCGGCCTGCCGTGGGACTGCGTGCTGTCCGCCGAACTGATGCGGCACTACAAACCCGACCCCGGGGTCTACCAGGGCGCGGCGCGCCTGCTCGGCATCGAGGCGCGCGAGCTGCTGATGGTGGCCGCGCACCCGAGCGACCTGCGCGGCGCGCAGCGCGCCGGGCTGCCGACGGCGCTGGTGCGGCGCCCGCACGAGTACGGGCCGAACCTTGCGGCCAAACCGCCGCCCGACGCGCTGCCCGACGACCGCTTCGATATCGTCGCGAGCGACTTCGTCGATCTCGCGCGCCAGCTCGGTGCCTGAAGCCGCCGCGCGCGCTGCGTCCGCCGCGCCTGCCCACCTCGACGAAGACCGCGCGCGCCTCGTCACGCTGCTGCAGGCGTTCGAGACCGCCGCGCCGGCGAGCCCGAACTGGAGCGACGACGACAGCGCCTGGGCGACGCGGCTCGCGCTCAACGACACGCCGGCCGGCGCGAGCGCGAACGACTACCTCGCACACCGCGCCGCGCACGCGTGGCAGCGCCTCGGCCCGCGCGAGCCGGCGGCCGCGGCGTGGCTGGCGCGGCGGCTGTGGCGGGCGCGCTGGGTCGGCATCGCGGTCGTGCTCGGGCTGCTGCTCGGCCTGCTCGCCGACAGCATCGGCAGCGGCCAGCGCATCAACCTGCTCGCGCCGCCGCTGTGGGCGGTGCTGGCGTGGAACGCGATCGTCTACGCCGCGCTGCTCGGCCACGCGCTCGCGCGGCTGATGCGGCGGCCGAGCGGGCCGGGCGCAGTCACGCGGCTCGCGCAGCGCGCGCTGCTGCTCGGCCGTGCGCTGCCGGGTGCGGGAACGCTGCGCGCGAAGGCGGGCGCGAGCGCCGCCGCGCTGCAATCGTTCGCGGCGCTGTGGGCGCAGCGCAGCGCCGCGCTGTCGGCGGCGCGCGCGACGACGCTGCTGCACGCCGCCGCGGCCGCGCTCGCGCTCGGGCTGATCGCGGGCCTGTACCTGCGCGGCCTCGTGCTCGACTACCGCGCCGGCTGGGAGAGCACCTTCCTCGGCGCCGGCGCGGCGCACGCGATCGTCGCGACCTTGCTCGCGCCAGCCTCGATGCTGTCGGGCATCGTGCTGCCCGATGCCGCCGGCTTCGAGGCGCTGCGCGTCGCGCACGGCGCGCCGGCCACGGCACCGGCCGCGCCGTGGATCCACCTGTTCGCGTTGACGCTCGCGCTCGCGGTCGTGCTGCCGCGAAGCGCGCTCGCGCTCGCCGCCGCGCTGCGCGCGCACTGGCTCGCGCGCCGCATCAAGCTGCCGGCCGACGACGCCTACCTGCAGCGCCTGGCGCGCGCGCAGCGCCGCGACGTGGCGCACGCGGTCGCGCTGCCGTACGCGAGCACGCCGGATGCGCAGGCCGCGCTCGGGCTGCGCGCGCTGCTCGCGCCGGTGCTCGGCGATTCGCTGCAGCTGCGGATCGCGCCGACCGTCGCGCACGGCAGCGAAGACGAGGCGCCGCTCGCCGGCCTGCTCGGCGCCGACACCACGCTCGCGCTCGCCTGCTTCGATCTCACCGCCACCCCCGAGCGCGAGAACCAGGGCCGCTTCGCGCGGCGCGTCGCGCAGGCCGCGCCGGCGGGTGCGGCGACCGTCGTGCTGGTCGACGAGGCCGCGTTCGCGCGCCGCTTCGGCGCCGCTTCGGCGCGCCGCTCGCAGCGCCGCGAGGCCTGGCACGCGTTCGCGCAAGCGCTCGGCACGACGCCGGTGTTCGCCGACCTCGGCGCGCCCGAGATCGACGCGGCGGGGCGCGCGTTGCAGCAGGCGTTGCGCCAGCCGGTGGCGCGGAAGGACGCGTCATGAGCGACGTCGCGCTCATCATGAGCGACGTTGCGCTCAGTCTCGCGCACACCAAGCTGCGTGGACCTCATAAATTCGGCGAGACGCGGGAATGTGCCTCGGACGCACCGGGGACGAGTTCTATCGCAGCAGTTCGGCACCCGAGAGTCGCGCGCACCCCTGATCGAACGTCAGAAGCGGGTCATGTTTGGCAGTTACTGAAATGCCGATATGAAGCGCGTCTGCAAAGTCGACTCGCCCCTGGCCGCGCTCGATGGCGTCCAGAGCCAATTCGACAGCTTGATGGTGCTCGATGGCCAGCGATGCGTTCTGCAGCAAAGCGCCAAGCGCATTGAGCATTTGAGGCTTCGTGCGCTTGTAGACACTGCGCAGCACCCACTCCAACTCCAATACGACGGTGACCGGCACAAAGAAGACTTCGCCGGTAGCGTCGGCCTGATCCATCAGCCGGTCGATGACCTCTACCTGACCGGCATCGTCGCGCGTCAGAATGCGCACCAGCAGATTCGTATCGAACGCCCTCACCGCTTCTTGACGGACACGCTTTCCACCTTGGTGGTGGCCGGCCGGTTCTTCGCGTCCGACGCCGAAACCAACTTTCCGCTGCGCGCGTCGCGGATGACTTGGTCGTTTGCTTTGATCCTCGTCGCGGTCACGCCGCGCAAGTCGCGCAGGCTGCCGGACTTCGGACGCATGATGATCCTGCCGTCTTGGGTGGTCGTGATGATGAGCGAGTCGCCCTCCTTCAAGCCGGCTTGTTCGCGCACATTGCGCGGCACGTCCACCAGGAACTTGCCCGTGGTGCTGTTGCGCTTGAGTACGGTGGATCCTTTGGTAGCCATCGCGTCAGTGTAAATCGGTCTCGCAGTCCCGTATCCCACCACCACAGATGCCCCAGCACATCAGCCTCTCTCTCGTCTCGCACACCAACGCCGGCAAGACCACGCTCGCCCGCACGCTGCTCGGCCGCGATGTCGGCACGGTGCGCGACGCGCCGCACGTGACCGAGTTCGCCGACGTGTTCACGATGCTCGAGAGCGGCGCCGGCGAGCGCCTGCTGCTGTGGGACACGCCGGGCTTCGGCGACAGCGCGCGGCTGGCGGCTCGGCTGCGCGGCGCCGAGAACCCGATCGGCTGGCTCGTCGCCGAGGTCTGGGATCGCTGGCGCGACCGCGCGTTCTGGTCCAGCCAGCAGGCGATGCGCAACCTGCGCGACGAGGCCGACGTGATGCTGTACCTCGTCAACGCGGCCGAGTCGCCGGCGGCCGCGGGCTACGTCGCGCCCGAGATGGAGCTGCTCGGCTGGATCGGCAAGCCCGTCGTCGTGCTGCTGAACCAGCTCGGCGCGCCGCGGCCCGGCGTGGAGGAGGCCGACGAGATCGAGCGCTGGCGCGCCCATCTCGCCGCGCACGGCGCCGTCAAGGCGGTGCTGCCGCTCGATGCGTTCGCGCGCTGCTGGGTGCAGGAGGGCACGCTGCTGCGCGCCGTCGAAGACGCGCTCGAGGGCGAGCCGCGCGCGCGCATGGGCCGGCTGCGCGCCGCGTGGCAGGCGCAGCGCGAGGCGACGTTCGAGGCCTCGATGCGTTCGATCGCCGCGAGCCTGGCGCGCACCGCCGCGGCGGCGCAGGCGCTGCCCGACCCCGGCACGGTCGGC
>DATMIN010000352.1:0-2143 GCA_035554275.1 Burkholderiaceae bacterium | reverse complement strand
GCGTCATCGCCGCCAGCACCGCCCAGCCCTGGCGCCTGTCGCCGACCATCCGGCCGAACGCGAACACCAGGCCGGCCGGGATCAGGAAGATCGACAGCATCTGCAGGAAGTTCGACAGCGGCGTCGGGTTCTCGAACGGATGCGCCGAGTTGGCGTTGAAGAAGCCGCCGCCGTTGGTGCCGATCATCTTGATCGCCTCCTGCGACGCGACCGGGCCCATCGCGATCTGCTGCGTCGCGTGGCCGGCGTTGACCTCGAGCGTCGTCACGTCCTGGTAGGCATCGAAGTTCTGGATCACGCCCTGCCCGACCAGGAACACCGCGAACCCCAGCGACAGCGGCAGCAGCACGTACAGCGTGATCCGCGTGAGATCCGTCCAGACGTTGCCGATCACGCCCGACGAGCGCGCAACGAAGCCGCGGATCAGCGCGAACACGACCGCGATGCCCGAGGCGGCAGAGAAGAAGTTCTGCACCGTCAGCGCGAGCAGCTGCGTCAGGTAGCTCAGCGTCGACTCGCCACCGTAGCCCTGCCAGTTGGTGTTGGTGACGAAGCTGATCGCGGTGTTGAACGACGAGTCGGGGCTCACCGCGCCGAACCCCTGCGGGTTCAGCGGCAGCACGCCCTGCAGGCGCTGCAGCGCGTACACCGCGAACACGCCCAGCACGCTGAACGCGAGCAGGCCGAGCGCATAGGCCTTCCAGCCCATGCCCGCGCTCGGGTCGACGCCGGCGACGCGGTACAGCGCGTTCTCGACCGCGCGCAACGGTGCGAGCCAGCGCGGCAGCCGCCCCTCGGCCACGGCCGCGAGCCAGCGACCCATCGGCCACGCGAGCACGACGAGCACGCCGAGGAAGACGACAAGTTGGATCCAGGCCTGAGAAGTCACGTCAGAACTCCTCGGCGTTGAACAACGCGTAGACGAGATAGACGAGCAGCCCGGCCGAAGCCACGCCCGCGAGCCAGTAGAGCCAGGTCATTGGCGTGCCCCCAGCTTGTCGCAGCCGATGACGAGGCCGACCATGGCCAGCACCAGCAGCGCGGCCGCACCCAGAAACAGGAAGTCCATGCATCCCCCGACGAAGCTTTTCCTCAAGCCTCGAATGGTGGGGACGGCGGCGTCAAATCGGCGTAGAGACCGCCGCAGGCCACATCAAGAAAGCATCAAGATTCGCGTCGATGGACGCGTGCTCAGTTCGCTTCCTTGGCGTGATTGATCGTGTACTTCGGGATCTCGATCGTCACGTCCTGATTCGACAGGATCGCCTGGCACGACAGCCGCGAATTCGGCTCGAGGCCCCAGGCGCGGTCGAGCAGGTCTTCCTCGGTCTCGTCGATCTCGCCGAGCGAGGCGAGGCCCTGGCGCACGATCACGTGGCAGGTGGTGCAGGCGCAGCTCATCTCGCAGGCGTGCTCGATCTCGATGTGGTGGTCGAGCAGCGCCTCGCAGATCGAGGTGCCGCTCGGCGCCTCGACGGTCGTGCCCTCCGGGCAGTACTCGGCGTGCGGCAGGATCGTGATGACGGGCATGAGGTCGGGCGCTGTTCAGCGCGGTTCAGATCTGGTCGACGCGGCGGCCGGCGAGCGCGGCGCGGATGCCGCGGTTCATGCGCTCGGCCGCGAACGCCTCGGTGCCTTGCGCGAGCGCCTCGACGGCGGCGTCGATCGCGGCGTGGTCGTCGCCGGCGCGGCTCGCGGCCAGCGCGTCGAGCAGCGTGTCGATCTGCATGCGCTCGTCGGCGCCGAGCAGGTCGCCGTCGGCGGCGAGCGCGGCGCGCGTCGCGAGCAGCATGCGCTCGGCCTCGACGCGCGATTCGCGGAGGCTGCGCTCGCGCATGTCGGCCTCGGCGCTGCCGAAGCTCTCGGTCAGCATGCGGGCGATCTCGTCGTCCGACAGACCGTAGCTCGGCTTGACGGCGATCGAGGCTTCGACCCCGGACGCCAGCTCGCGCGCGCTGACGTTGAGCAGCCCGTCGGCATCGACCGCGAAGCTGACGCGCACGCGCGCCGCGCCGGCCACCATCGGCGGAATGCCGCGCAGCTCGAAGCGCGCGAGCGAGCGGCAGTCGCCGACGACCTCGCGCTCGCCCTGCACGACGTGGATCGCGATCGCGGTCTGGCCGTCCTTGAAGGTGGTGAAGTC
>DATMIN010000351.1:0-4026 GCA_035554275.1 Burkholderiaceae bacterium | reverse complement strand
AGGTGGTCGTAGGTGTACAGCGCCTCGAACAGATGCGCGGTCAGGATGCGCGAGTAGAGGTCGTTCAGCTTGACCGGGTCGAGGCTGGTCTCGGCGACCTCGAACGCGTAGCGCAGCACCTTCTTCGCGGGCGTCACCGGCGCGGCGGTGGTGGCGGGCAACGCGGCGCCGAGCGCGCCGCCCAGGCCCGCGCCGATCAGCGCGCGGCGCGTCGTGTCGAGGCGATCGGTCGGGGCGGTCATGCCGCGAGCCGGCGCGAGCGCTCGGCGTTGTCGATGTCCACGAAGCGCCAGAACTCGTGCATGAACACGTTGCGGTGGTAGCCGACGACCCAGGGCTGCGCGAGGTCGGTCCAGATGCGGTGCACGTGCGCCTTGTAGGGCATGTAGGCGACCGCGAGCTCCTTCATGCGCATCATGACCGCCTTGCGCTCGGGGCCGTCGGGCAGGGTGCGCTGCAGATCGAACAGGCGGTTGTACTCGGGCAGGTCGAAGCGCGCATGCCCGGCCTGGCCCTTGGCCGGGCCGTAGCCGAGCAGCAGAAAGCCCTCGCCGTCGGGCCCGGCCGTCCAGGCCACGCCCCACATCATCAGCTTGCCGACGTGCGAGGACTTCAGGTTCTCGGGCCACTGCGCGGTCTTGAACACCATGCGGATGCCGATCGCGTCCATGTTCTTCTGCCACTGCGTGATCAGCTGGCGGTTCAGGTCGTCGGGCTGGGTCGCGTACTCGATCACCAGCGGCGACCCGTCGGGCTGCTCGCGCCAACCGTCGCCGTTGCGGTCGACATAGCCGTACAGGTCGAGCAGCGCCTTCGCCTTGGCGCGGTCGAACTCGCCCATCTCGCTCTTGAAGTTCGTGTCGTAGCCCCAGACGCCGGGCGCGACGATGGACTGCGCAACGATCGCCTGGCCGCGCCGCACCACGCGGATTTCTTCGTCGACGTTCACCGCCAGCGCGATCGCCCGGCGCAGGGCGACCTTCTCGGGCGTGTAGCCGCCGACCACCGGGTTCTCCATCGCGAAGTACGACATCGCCACGTCGTTGCGCAGGTAGCGCACCTCGTAGATGCCGAGCTTGGCCAGGTTCGGCGCAAGGCGGTTGTTCGGGATCGCGGTGTAGGTGAAGTCCTCCGGCACCTGCCAGATCAGGTCCATCTCCCGATTCACGAACGACAGCCAGCGCGGCTGCGGCTGTTCGATGATGCTGATCTCGACGCGGTCGACCATCGGCAGCTTGCGGCCCTTCAGCTTCGCGACCGCGGCCTGCGCGAGCGGATCGTCGGGCGGCGCTTCTTCGTTGTAGTACTCGTCGCGGTAGCTCGGGTTCTTCTCGAACGCGATCAGCGAACTGCGCCGCCACTGCGCCAGGCGGAACGGCCCGGTGCCCACCGGGTGCTCCATGATCTTGTCGCCGTAGGCCTCGACGACCTCGCGCGCGACCGCGCCGGTGACCGACGGGTCGGCCAACTCGTCGGTGAAGCGCGGATGCGCCCGCCCGAGCTTGAACTGGATCGTGTAGCGGTCGAGCGCGCGCAGGCCCTCGACCTCGCGGTCGTAGTCGAAGGGCTTGCGGCTCTTGATCGCCGCATCGCGCACGTCCTCGATGCCGAGGATCCGGTTGTTCGCCAGATCGGAATAGCGCGGGCTCTTCCAGCGCGGGTCGAAGTGGCGCTTGATCGAATACACGTAATCCTGCGCGACCAACTCGCGCTTCTTGCCGCCGAACGCCGGATCGTCGTTGAAGTAAATGCCGGGCCGCACGCGGATCGTGAAGGTCTTGAAATCGGCCGAGGCCTCGGGCAACGCCGTCGCGGTGCTGGGGCGGATGCGCGCCGGTCGCGCGAGAAATTCGTACTCGTACAAGGCATCGAACACGTGTCCGGCCATCGTGCTCGAGTACAGGTCGGAGATCTGCGCCGGGTCGAACCCGGTCTCGGCGATGCGCATCGCGTAGCGCAGCACCTTCTGCGGCGCCGCGCCAGGGGCCGGCTGCGCGCCGGCCCACGGCGCGAGGCCGCTGCCGAGGAGCGCGGCGGCGCGGCGCACGAAGCGGCGGCGCGGCCGATCGGGCGGAGGCGAAGAGGGCGGTGTTCCGGGTCGGATCACGGTGGCGTCCGGCGCGGCGCGGGTGGCGCCGGCGGTGGATTCGGTCGAAGGCGCGAGTCTAGGCGCCGCAGCAAGGTTCAGACACGGTGCAAGCACCAAATGTTCGCTGCGGGGCACGCGAATTGCGAGGCTTCTGCGCAGCCCGACAGGGCAAACGCGGGGGAGGCGGCCGCGGTGCAGGGCCTAGACTCCCGACCGCTCGCACCGCGCAAGCCTGCCACCCCGCCACGAGCGCCGGCGGCGGCGCCCGGTGCCCCGATCTGACTGGAAGAGGAGTTCGTGCAGCGATGGCGGCCTATCTGATCCGACGCCTGTGGCAGATGGTGCCGACCTTGTTCGGCGTCGTGCTGCTGGTGTTCCTGCTGTTCAAGGCGTTCGGCGGCGACCCGGCCGAAATCCTCGGCGGCCTCAACGCGACACAGCAGCAGGTCGACGCGATCCGCCAGCAGCTCGGCCTGAACGAGCCGCTGTACGTGCAGTTCGGCATCTTCCTGAAGCAGATCGTGACCTTCGACTGGGGCCGCAGCTGGGCCACCAACGAGGCCGTCAGCCACCTGTTCGCGACGCGCCTGCCGGCCACGCTGACGGTGATGCTGCCGATCCTGATTCTCGACACGCTGCTCGCGATCCCGTTCGCGATGGGCGTGGCCTACGTGCGCGGCTCGCTGACCGACCGGACGATCATGATCGCCAGCACGGTGGCTATGTCGATCTCGTTCCTCGTCTACGTGATCGTCGGCCAGTACGTGTTCGCGTTCCAGCTCGGCTGGTTCCCGGTGCAGGGCTGGAGCGACAGCACCTGGAAGAACCTGAGCACCTACGCGCCACTGCCGGTGCTGCTGGCGGTGGCGGTCTCGCTGGCGCCGACGACGCGGCTGTACCGCACCTTCTTTCTCGACGAGATCGGCCACGACTACGTGCGCACCGCGCGTGCCAAGGGCCTGACCGAGCCGGTGATCCTGCTCAAGCACGTGCTGCGCAACGCGATGATCCCGATCCTGACGAACGTCGCGGTGAACCTGCCGAGCATCGTCGTCGGCTCGTTCCTGATCGAGGTGTTCTTCTCGATCCCGGGGCTGGGCCGCGAGGTCCTGCTGGCGGTGAACCGCAGCGACTACCCGGTGATCCAGGCGTTCGCGATCTACATCGCGGTGATCACGATGGTGGTCAACCTGCTGACCGACGTGCTCTACAAGCTGGTCGACCCGCGGGTGGTGCTCAAATGAGCGCCGCGCCGGGCCGCCCCAAGCAAGCGAATGTCCCCTCGGGGGACCGAGCGCGGTACTCCGCGGTCGAGGGGCCGACATCATGACCGCCGTGCTCGCCAGCCCGCAGATGACGCCGAGCATGGTGCGCGGCAAGGGCGTGTGGGCCGCCGCGGCCGCGCGCTTTCGCACCGACCGCGTCGGCAAGGTCTCGCTCGTGATCGTCGCGCTGTTTCTGCTGCTGGTGCTCGCCGCGAGCATCGGCCTGGTCGCGAAAGATTGGCAGGTCGAGCACGGCGTGCCCGACGCGCCGCCGAGCTTCGTCGGCCCGGCCGCGAAGACCGAGGGCGTGACGGTGGCCGCGCCGACCGGCCCGAACGTCGACATCTCGGCGGTCGACCCGCTCGCGCCGCGCTACAAGGAATGGGCCGAGGCGGCGAAGAAGTACCAGACCGCCGAATCGGTGAAGGCCACGACGCTGCCGTTCGGCGGCGACCGGCTCGGCCGCGACGTGCTCGCCAAGGCGATCAAGGGCGCGCAGGTGTCGATCCTCGTCGGCGTCTCGGCCGCGCTGCTCGCCACCGCGATCGGCACGCTGCTCGGCGCCGTCGCCGGCTTCTTCGGCGGCAAGGTCGGCGACCTGCTCGAGTGGGTCTACAACGTCTTCACCGCGGTCCCGCCGATCTTGCTGATCTTCGCGTTCGCGGCGGTGTT
>DATMIN010000350.1:0-3865 GCA_035554275.1 Burkholderiaceae bacterium | reverse complement strand
GCCGGCGCGCGCACTGCCGCGTGCGCGGCGCGCAGGATCGTCTGGTCGAGCGCCGCCGGCGGGCGCGCCTGCGCATCGGGCGCGTGGCGCAGCGCGGCGCTGAGCCACGCGTCGCGGTCGATGTCGTCAGGCGAAGTCATGGCGCGAGCGGCGCGAGGTACGCGCCCATGCAGGTGCGCAGCTTGCTCATCGCGTAGCGCAGCCGCGTCTTCGCGGTCTCGAAGCCGACGTCGAGCGCGCTGGCGACCTCGTCGAGCGCGAGCCCGTCGTCGTGGTGCAGCAGGAACGCGCTGCGCTGCGCCAGCGGCAGCTGATCGAGGCAGCCGAGCAGCCGCTCGCCGGCGCGGCGCCAGAACGCCAGCTCCTCGGTATGCGACGCGGCCGCCGCCGGCGCAGGCCACTGCTGCCACGGCGGCGCCGCATCGGGGCCGGGCTCCCACGGCGCGCCGTCGTCGCCGGCGAACGCGTCGACCGAGACCTCGCGGCCGCTGCGTCGCAGCAGGTCGATCGCGCGGTGGTGCGCGAGGGTGAACAGCCAGGTGCGAAAGCTCGCGCCCTGCGGCGCCCACTGCGCGCGCGCGTTGACGACGCGCAGCCAGGTGTCCTGGAACACCTCGTCGGCCTGCGCATTCAGCGCCGGGCCGAGCAGGCGCCGGACGAAGCGGTACAGCGGCGCCTGGTGGCGCGCGTACAGGCGCTCGAACGCGCGCGCGTCGCCGCCGGCGTAGGCGGCCATCAGGGCGTCGTCGGGCGGGTCGGTGTCGGCAGGGGCCACGGGCGCAGTCTGCATCAGGGTTGGGGTGATACGGCCGGGCCGCACGCGCGGGGTGAATCGAGGAGAGCGCAACGGGACGGGGCTTGCTTGAGCGGTAGACGTCCAGACGTCTATACTCGCGGCTTCTGTTCAGGAGCCGTCATGCGCCGTCGCCCCGGAGAAGTCAGAGATGCGATCGTCCGGGTGCTCGAGGGCCGCTCCGGTGCGAGCAACGTGCAGCAGATCACCAGCGAGGTCGTGGCCTTGATCGGCGACGTCGCGCCGTCGTCGGTGCGTTCGTATCTGCGGCTGAACACGCCGGAACTGTTCGCGCGGATGGACCGCGCGCAGTATGTGCTGAAGGGGTTCGAGCCCGCGCTGGCGCCGAAGCCCGCGCCGCGTCGGGCGCCGGTGGCGTTCCAGTTCGGGCGTGCGACGCTGTTCCAGGCCGAGTGCAACGCCTGGCTCGATGCGCAACCCCCCAACTCGATCCACGCGGTCGTGACCGACCCGCCGTACGGGCTGGTCGAGTACTCCGACGCCGAGCAGGGCAAGCTGCGCCAGGGCCGCGGCGGCGTGTGGCGCATTCCGCCGAGCTTCGACGGCGCGACGCGCGCACCGCTGCCGCGCTTCACCGTGCTCAAGCCGGCCGACCTCGAGGCGCTCGACCGGTTCTTTCTCGCCTGGGGGCGCAGCTTGATGCGCGTGATCGTTCCGGGCGCCAACGTCGTCGTCGCCAGCAACCCGCTGCTGTCGCACATCGTCTCGGGCGCACTGGCGCGCGCCGGGCTGGAGCGCCGCGGCGAACTCGTGCGCCTGACGATGACGATGCGCGGCGGTGATCGGCCGAAGGCCGCCCACGTCGAGTTCAACGACGTGAGCGTGATGCCGCGCTCGATGTGGGAGCCGTGGCTGCTGTTCCGCAAGCCGATCGAGGGCCGCGTGCAGGACAACCTGCGCAAGTGGGGCACCGGCGGGTTCCGGCGCATCTCTGCCACGCGGCCGTTCGGCGACGTGATCGAGTCGTCGCCGACGCGGGCGGTAGAACGCAAGCTGGCGCCGCACCCGAGCCTGAAGCCGCAGGCCTTTCTGCGCAAGGTCGTGCGCGGTGTCTTGCCGCTCGGAGCGGGAACGGTGCTCGATCCGTTTGCCGGCTCGGGCTCGACGCTGGCCGCGGCCGAGGCCGTCGGCTACGCCAGCATCGGCATTGAACGCGACCGGACCTACTTCGAGCTGGCGACCGAGGCCTTGCCGCGCCTCGCGGCCTTGCCTGCCGAGCCCGCGGCATCGAGATAGACCCAGTTGCTGCGCAGCTTGGCGATGCCTTCGGCGTGCAGCGTCGATGTGCGCGTGCCGAGATCGCCCCGCTCGTTGCGGCGGAAGTCGGCCACAAGGACCTCGCCGATATAGACCTCGGTGAAACGCATCGCGCGCCGCTCGATCGCCGGTTCGGTCGCGTTGTCGACCGCGTAGACGAACACGCACATCCACTGGTCGCGCCCGCCATGGGTGTCGACGGCACCGCCGGGCTTGCGGGTCGACTTGATCTCCACGCCCTGTTCGCCCGCCTTGACCGCGTCGCCGGGGTAGTGGCCGCGCACGAGCAGGTCCGGGTGACCGTTGTGATGCGCGTTCACGACCAGCGAACGGCTGTGCCGCGCCAGGCTCGCGGTCAGCATGTCGGAGAGCATGCCCGACAGGTTCGCCGGCCGAAGCATCTCGTCCAGACGCTGGAGCTGTTTCTCGACGAGATGCGTGTTGACGTCGAACAGGAAGTCGTAGACATCCTGCATCGCCCCGGCGAAGTCGGCGCTGCGCAAGCCGAACGGCAGCACCGCGGCGGGGTTGAACCGCTCGGCAAGTGGCGTCTGGCGAACGACGGTCATGCGCCTGGATTCTGCCTGCCCGGGGTGCGCACGGAGACTCTCAGCCGCCGAGGACCCGCAGGATCTCGCGCCCGTACGCCTCGAGCTTCTTCGCGCCGACGCCGCTGATCTCGCCGAGCGCGTCGAGCGAGTCGGGCACGGTGTGCGCCATCTCGGCGAGCGTGGCGTCGTGGAACACGATGTAGGCGGGCAGGTTGTGCTCGCGCGCGATCTCGGCGCGCCATGCCTTCAGCGCCTCGAAGCGCGCCAGCGCCGCTGCGTCGAGCGGGCGCGGCGGCGGCTTCTCGCCGGCGCGGCCGGAACGCGTGCCCTTCATGCCCTTCGCACCGCGCGCGCGCTTCGGCGCGTCGCTCGGCTGGCGCAGCAGCAATTGCACGTCGCCGCGCAGCACCTCGCGCGCGGTCTCGGTCAGCTCGAGCGTGTTGTATTCGCCCTCGGTGCGCAGGTGGCCGAGCGCGATCAGCTGGCGCAGCACCGCGCGCCACTGCGCCTCGCTCACGTCGGCGCCGATGCCGAAGGTCGACAGGCTCTGGTGGCCGCGCTGCTCGACCTTCTCGGTGATCTTGCCGCGCAGCACGTCGATCAGGTGGCCGGCGCCGAAGCGCTGCCCGCCGTGCTGGTGGAAGCGGTAGATGCACGACAGCGCCTTGCGCGCGGCCTCGGTCGCATCCCAGGTGGCGGGCGGGCTCAGGCAGTTGTCGCACGCGTTCTGGTACGCGGCGCACGCGCTGCTCGCTTCGCCGAAATACGCGAGCAGGCGCACGCGCCGGCAGTCGTGCGCCTCGGCGAGCGTGAGCAGCGCGTCGAGCTTGCCGCGCTGGCCGCGCTTGAACTCCTCGGCGGCCGGGCCGTCGTCGATCATGCGGCGCTGGTTCACCACGTCGGCCAGGCCGTAGGCCATCCACGCGTCGGCCGGCGCGCCGTCGCGGCCGGCGCGGCCGGTCTCCTGGTAGTAGGCCTCGATGTTCTTCGGCAGGTCGAGGTGGGCGACGAAGCGCACGTCGGGCTTGTCGATGCCCATGCCGAATGCGATCGTCGCGACCATCACGACCGCCTCCTCACGCAGAAAGCGGTCCTGGTGTTTGCGGCGCACATCGGCGTCGAGGCCCGCGTGGTACGCGAGCGCGTGGATGCCTTCGCTCGCGAGCCACGCGGCGGTCTCGTCGACCTTCTTGCGCGACTGGCAGTAGACGATGCCGGCCTCGCCGTCGTGCTCGTCCTGGAT
>DATMIN010000349.1:0-16472 GCA_035554275.1 Burkholderiaceae bacterium | reverse complement strand
CTCGAGCTTGGCGCGCACGACGAGCGGATGGCTGAACTGGCCCGCGACGCTCATGCCCGCGGCCGGAATCGCGCCGCGGTGCGCCGAGACGAAATCCATCAACCCGAACGACAGCGACTCGATGCGCGGCAGCGCGGCGATCGCGTGCGCGTCGTGCAGCGCACCGTGCGTCTCGATCAGCACGTGCACCGGCAGCGGCCGCGCCACGCCGTGCACGCGCGCCTGATGCTCGATCTCGGCGAGCGCGCGCTGCACGTCGGCGAGCTCGCGCGGCTTCGGCACCATCAGGTAGGCCAGACGCGCGCCGGCGCGGCCGACGAGCGTGGCCACGTCGGCGGCGAACGCCGGGTGGTCGACCGGGTGCACGCGCGCGCCGACACGCTCGAAGCGGTTCTCGGCCGACATCACGAGCTCGGCGCACAGCGACGCGTGCTCGGCCTCGGCGCCGAGCGGCGCGCCGTCCTCGCAGTCGAGCGTGACGTCGAACACCGGGCCGAGCTCGGCCTGCAGCGCGAGGCTCTTGCGCATCCGCGCCTCGACGCCGCAGTAGTGGTCGCAGACCGGCAGCTCGGCGGCGCGTTCGCTGCTGTCGAAGAGGGCTTCGCGGGGATCGGTGGTCATGAGGTCAGGCTCTGCGCGCGGCGCGCGACGATGAACAAGCGTGGGAACGCCAGCAAGCGCCGGCCGTCGGCGCGCGGGGCATACGCCGCCGCGATGCGCGCCTCGTACTCGGCGAGGAAGCCGGCGCGCGCATCGGCGCTCAGCGGGTCGATGAACGGCTTCAGCCCGGTCGCGCGCAGCCACTCGACGATCGCGGCCGGCGAGGCCATCGGGTGCTGGTACGCGGTGCGCCAGACGTCGATCGAGGCCGCGAGCGGCGCGAGCAGGTCGTAGTAGCCGGCGATCGGGAGAATCTCGGTGCGCACGCTCGCCGCGTCGCCGATTGCGCCGGCGAAGCGTGGATCGGCCGCGACCTCGCGCATCAGCCGGTGCGTCGGCTCGTCACGGTTGTCGGGCATCTGGATCGCGAGCACGCCGCCGGGCGCGAGCTGCGCGAACAGGTGCGGGAGCAGCGCCTCGTGGTCGCCGACCCATTGCAGCGCGGCGTTGCTGTAGACCAGATCGGCCGGCGCGTCGGCGCGCCAGCGCGCGATGTCGCTGAACTCGAACGTGCAGTGCGGCAGGCGCTCGCGCGCACTGGCGAGCATCGGCTCGGAGTTGTCGGTGCCGACGACGCGCGCCGCCGGAAAGCGCTCGACCAGCAGCGCGGTCGAGTTGCCCGGGCCGCAGCCGAGGTCGAACACGCGCCGCGGTGCGTCGAGCGGCACGCGCGCCAGCAGTTCGCGGGCAGGGCGCGTGCGCTCGTCCTCGAAGCGCTTGTAAAGCTCGGGATCCCAGCCGCGATCAGTCATCGCGCGTGGGGAATCAGAGCAGGTGCTTGACGCCGTCCTGCTCGCCCTGCAGCTCGGCCAAGGTCACGTTGATGCGCTCCTGGCTGAATGCGTCGATCGGCAGGCCTTCGACAACTTTGTACTTGCCGTTCTCGGTCGTGACCGGGAAGCCGAACATCACGTCCTTCGGGATGCCGTAATGGCCGTCGGACGGCACGCCCATCGTGACCCACTTGCCGTGGGTACCCAACGCCCAGTCGTGCATGTGGTCGATCGCCGCGTTCGCGGCCGAGGCCGCCGACGACACGCCACGCGCCGCGATGATCGCCGCGCCGCGCTTGCCGACGGTCGGCAGGAAGGTCTCGGCGTTCCAGACTTGGTCGTTGATCATGTCCTTGACGCTTTTGCCGCCGATCGTCGCGAAGCGGTAGTCGGCGTACATCGTCGGCGAGTGGTTGCCCCAGACCGCGAGCTTCTCGATCGCGGCGACGGGCTTGCCGGTCTTCGCGGCGATCTGGCTCAGCGCGCGGTTGTGGTCCAGGCGCAGCATCGCGGTGAAGTTCTCGCGCGGCAGGCTCGGCGCGCTCTTCATCGCGATGTAGGCGTTGGTGTTGGCCGGGTTGCCGACGACCAGCACCTTGACGTTGCGGCTCGCGACCTTGTCGAGCGCCTTGCCCTGAGCGGTGAAGATCTCGGCGTTGACGGCGAGCAGCTCGGCGCGTTCCATGCCCGGGCCGCGCGGGCGCGAGCCGATCAGCAGCGCGTAGTCGGCGTCCTTGAACGCGGTCATCGGGTCGCCGTGCGCTTCCATGCCGGCGAGCAGCGGGAACGCGCAGTCCTCGAGCTCCATCATCACGCCCTTCAGCGCGGCCTGGGGCTTTTCCATCGGCACCTCGAGCAGGCTCAGGATCACGGGCTGATCCTTGCCGAGCATCTCGCCAGAGGCGATGCGGAACAGCACGGCGTAGCCGATCTGGCCAGCCGCGCCGGTGACGGCGACACGAACGGGTTTCTTGCTCATGGGAACTCTCCGGGGAAGGGAAGGCGGGAAGAAGGGGTGTGCAGGCGCGTGCGCGTGTGGCGCAGGTGGCCAAGTTTAGGCGACTCGGCGGCGCGACCGGGCCGCGCGGGCGTTTTCGGCGTGGCAGGTCATTTATAAGACATCTGACATCTTTCAGCACAGCAGCCCCGGCGGCGCGGCTTTGTGCTGCAATCGCGCCATGCCTGTGCTGCCGCCCGTCACCGATGCGCCTTCCGGCGCAGCGTTCAGCCCGCTCTACCTGCAGGTCAAGGCGCTGCTGCTGCACAGCCTGCAGCGCGGCGAGTGGGTTCCGGGCGAGGCGATCCCGAGCGAACTCGATCTCGCCGCGCGCTTCAAGGTCAGCCAGGGCACGATGCGCAAGGCGATCGACGAGCTCGCGGCCGAGAACCACCTCGTGCGCCGCCAGGGCAAGGGCACGTTCGTTGCGACGCACGCCGAAGAGCATGTGCAGTTCCGCTTCCTGCGCCTGATGCCCGACGAGGGCGAGGCCGGCGGCCTGGCGCGCCGCCTGATCGACTGCCAGCGCCAGCGCGCGCCGGCCGAGGTGGCGCGCGCGCTCGACCTGCGCGCGAGCGAGCCGGTGGTGCGGGTGCGCCGGCTGCTGTCGTTCGGCGCGACGCCGGTCGTGTTCGACGACATCTGGCTGCCGTCGGCGCTGTTCAAGGGCCTGAGCGGCGAGCGGCTCGCGGCGCACCAGGGGCCGCTGTACGGCCTGTTCGAGGCCGAGTTCGGCGTGCGCATGGTGCGCGCGGAGGAGAAGATCCGCGCCGTCGCGGCCGACGCCACCAGCGCCGAGCTGCTGGCGCTCGCGCCGGGCGCGCCGCTGCTCAGTGTCGAGCGCCGCTCGATGACCTACGGCGACAAGCCGGTCGAGCTGCGCCGCGGCCTGTACAGCACCGCCTCGCACTACTATCGCAACGAGCTCAACTGACACGCGGCCGACCGTCGGTGCTGCATTGCAATAAAATCGGCCGGTTGCGCCGCGATTCCATCCCTACAACACGAAGTTGACCGACAAGGTTGCTCATGGCAGACACGACAGCGAAAAGACCCCGACCGGGCGAGAACATGAGGCTGATCGACGCGCTCGGCTACCGGCTCCCGCCGGCCGGCTGGGTCTCGATCCTGCACCGCGCCAGCGGCCTCGTGATGTTCGTGCTGCTGCCGTTCGTGATCTGGATGTTCGACACCAGCCTCACCTCGGAGATCACCTTCGGCCAGTTCACCTCGGTGTTCCGCGGCGGGTTCTGGATCGTGCCGGCGTTCTTCGTCAAGCTCGCGGCGCTGGCGCTGATCTGGGCCTACCTGCACCATCTGATCGCCGGGCTGCGCCATCTGTGGATGGACGCGACGCACGCGGTGACCTTGCAGTTCGGCCGCAGCTCGGCGATCGCGACGCTGGCGATCAGCCTCGTGCTCACGCTCGCGCTCGGCGCGAAGCTGTTCTTTTTCTGAGCTGAGGCGCGCCATGGCACAGAGTTTCGGATCGAAGCGCACCGTCGTCGGTGCGCACTATGGGCTGCGCGACTGGCTGAGCCAGCGCGTCACCGCCGCGCTGATGGCGCTGTTCACGCTGGCGCTGATCGTGCAGGTGCTGCTGCCCGGCGAGATGGGCTACGACAAGTGGGCCGGCATCTTCGCCCACCAGTGGATGAAGGTGTTGACCTTCGTCGTGATCGTGGCGCTCGCGGTGCACGTGTGGGTCGGCGTGCGCGACGTGCTGATGGATTACGTGAAAGGCGTCGGCGTGCGCCTCGCGCTGCAAGTGGCGACGATCGTCTGGCTCGTCGGCTGCGCCGGCTGGGCCGTGCAGGTTCTCTGGAGACTCTGATGCAAGCGCCGATTCCCCTGATGTCGGCCGGCACGGCCTCGCTCGCGCGGCGCAAGTTCGACGTCGTCATCGTCGGCGCCGGCGGCTCCGGCATGCGCGCCTCGCTGCAGCTTTCGCTCGCCGGCCTGAACGTCGCGGTGCTGTCGAAGGTGTTCCCGACGCGCTCGCACACCGTCGCGGCGCAAGGCGGCATCGGCGCCTCGCTCGGCAACATGAGCGAGGACAACTGGCACTACCACTTCTACGACACCGTCAAGGGCTCCGACTGGCTCGGCGATCAGGACGCGATCGAGTTCATGTGCCGCGAAGCGCCCAAGGTCGTCTACGAGCTCGAGCACTTCGGCATGCCGTTCGACCGCAATCCCGACGGCACGATCTACCAGCGCCCGTTCGGCGGCCACACCGCGAACTACGGCGAGAAGCCGGTGCAGCGCGCCTGCGCCGCGGCCGACCGCACCGGCCACGCGATGCTCCACACGCTGTACCAGCAGAACGTCAAGGCGCGCACCAACTTCTTCGTCGAGTGGATGGCGCTGGATCTGATCCGCGATGCTGGCGGCGACGTCGTCGGCGTCACCGCGCTCGAGATGGAGACCGGCGAGATCCACATCCTCGAGGCCAAGACCGTGCTGCTCGCCACCGGCGGCGCCGGGCGCATCTTCCAGGCCTCGACCAACGCGTTCATCAACACCGGCGACGGCCTGGGCATGGCGGCGCGTGCCGGCCTGCCGCTCGAAGACATGGAGTTCTGGCAGTTCCACCCGACCGGCGTGGCCGGTGCCGGCGTGCTGCTGACCGAAGGCTGCCGCGGCGAGGGCGCGATCCTGCGCAACAGCGACGGCGAGCGCTTCATGGAACGCTACGCGCCGACGCTGAAGGATCTGGCGCCGCGCGATTTCGTCTCGCGCTGCATGGACCAGGAGATCAAGGAAGGGCGCGGCTGCGGCCCGAACAAGGACTACATCGTCCTCGACATGACGCACCTCGGCGCCGAGACGATCATGAAGCGGCTGCCGAGCGTGTTCGAGATCGGCCACAACTTCGCCAACGTCGACATCACGAAGGAGCCGATCCCGGTCGTGCCGACGATCCACTACCAGATGGGCGGCGTGCCGACCAACATCCACGGCCAGGTCGTCGCGCCGAAGGACGGCAACCCGAACGCGGTGGTGCAGGGGCTCTATGCCGTCGGCGAATGCTCGTGCGTCAGCGTGCATGGCGCGAACCGGCTCGGCACCAATTCGCTGCTCGATCTGCTGGTGTTCGGCAAGGCCGCCGGCGACCACATCGTGGCGAGCGCGCTGAAGGCGCAAGCGCACAAGCCGCTGCCGGCCGACGCCGCCGACTTCACGCTCGCGCGCCTCGCGCGGCTCGACGGCTCGACCTCCGGCGAGTACGCGCAGGACGTGGCCAACGACATCCGCAAATCGATGCAGCAGCACGCGAGCGTGTTCCGCACGCAGGCGCTGATGAACGACGGCGTCGGCGAGATCAAGGCCATCGCCGAGCGCGTCAAGAAGATCCACCTCGCCGACAAGTCCAAGGTCTTCAACACCGCGCGCATCGAGGCGCTCGAGGTCGACAACCTGATCGAAGCGGCGCTGGCGACGATGATCTCCGCCGCGGCACGCCACGAGAGCCGCGGCGCGCACACCGTCGACGACTACGCCGACACGCCCGAGCACCCGAACGGCCGCAACGACGAGGTCTGGATGAAGCACACGCTGTGGTACAGCGAGGGCAACCGGCTCGACTACAAGCCGGTGAACTTGACGCCGCTGAGTGTCGAGTCGGTGCCGCCCAAGGTCCGGACGTTCTGAGCGAGCCACGAGAAAGCATTCCATGACGAAGCGCACCTTCCAGATCTACCGCTACGACCCCGACACCGATGCGAAGCCGCGCTTGCAGACGCTCGAGGTCGAACTCGACGGCAGCGAGCGCATGCTGCTCGACGCGTTGATGAAGCTGAAGCAGGTCGACCCGTCGCTGAGCTTCCGCCGTTCGTGCCGCGAAGGCGTGTGCGGCTCCGACGCGATGAACATCAACGGCAAGAACGGCCTCGCGTGCCTGACCAACATGCGCACGCTGCCGGGTACCGTGGTTCTCAAGCCGCTGCCCGGGCTGCCGGTGATCCGCGATCTCATCGTCGACATGACGCAGTTCTTCAAGCAGTACAACTCGATCAAGCCGTACCTCGTCAACGACGAGACGCCGCCGGAGAAGGAGCGGCTGCAGTCGCCCGAGGAGCGCGACGAGCTCAACGGCCTGTACGAATGCATCCTGTGTGCGAGCTGCTCGACGAGCTGCCCGAGCTTCTGGTGGAACCCCGACAAGTTCGTCGGCCCGGCCGGGCTGCTGCAGGCCTACCGCTTCATCGCCGACAGCCGCGATCAAGACACCGCCGGCCGCCTCGACAACCTCGAAGACCCGTACCGGCTGTTCCGCTGCCACACGATCATGAACTGCGTCGACGTCTGCCCGAAGGGGCTGAACCCGACCAAGGCAATCGGCAAGATCAAGGAACTGATGGTGCGACGCGCCATCTGATAATGAACGACACGCTGATCGGCGATCGCGCGCTGAGCAAGCTGCGCTGGCGCTGCCGGCGCGGCCTGCTGGAAAACGATTTGTTCATCGAGCGTTTTTTCGAGCGCCACGCGGCGCGACTCACCGAAGACCAGGCGCAGGGGCTGATGACCCTGATGGACCTGTCCGATAACGATCTGCTCGATCTGCTCCTGGCGCGCCAGGAGCCCACAGGAGAGCTGGAGCGAGACGATGTGGTGCAGGTGCTGCGCATGATGCGCACGCCGGCATGACAGGCAAGTGGGCACCCCTCAGGCACTTCAAGGAATGATCATGACCCCGTCCGACGTGAAAGCGACCCTATCGTTCTCCGATGGCAGCCCGACCATGGATCTGCCGATCTACAAGGGCACGATCGGGCCCGACGTGATCGACATCCGCAAGCTCTATGCGCAGACCGGCAAGTTCACCTACGACCCGGGCTTCCTCTCGACCGCCGCCTGCAACTCGACGATCACCTACATCGACGGCGACAAGGGCGAGCTGCTGTACCGTGGCTACCCGATCGAGCAGCTGGCCGAGAACTGCAATTACCTCGAGACCTGTTACCTGCTGCTCAAGGGCGAGCTGCCGAACGAAGCGCAGAAGGTCGACTTCACCAAGCTCGTCACCAACCACACGATGGTGAACGAGCAGATGCAGTTCTTCCTGCGCGGCTTCCGCCGCGACGCGCACCCGATGGCGATCATGACGGGCCTCGTCGGCGCGCTCTCGGCCTTCTATCACGACAGCACCGACATCCATAACCCCGAGCATCGCGAGATCTCGGCGATCCGCCTGATCGCGAAGATGCCCACGCTGGTCGCGATGGCCTACAAGTACACGATCGGCCAGCCCTACATCTACCCGAAGAACGACCTCAGCTACGCCAGCAACTTCATGCGCATGATGTTCGCCACGCCGTGCGAGGAGTACGTGCCGAACGACGTGCTGGTGCGCGCGATGGACCGCATCTTCATCCTGCACGCCGACCACGAGCAGAACGCCTCGACCTCGACGGTGCGCCTGTGCGGCTCGTCGGGCACGAACCCGTTCGCGGCGATCGCCGCCGGCGTCGCCTGCCTGTGGGGCCCGGCGCACGGCGGCGCCAACGAGGCCGCGCTCAACATGCTCGAAGACGTGCAGAAGATCGGCGGCGTCGAGAAGATTGGCGACTTCATCAAGCAGGTGAAGGACAAGAATTCGAACGTCAAGCTGATGGGCTTCGGGCACCGCGTCTACAAGAACTACGACCCGCGCGCCAAGCTGATGCGCGAGACCTGCCACGAGGTGCTCGACGCGCTCGGCCTGCACAACGACCCGATCTTCAAGCTCGCGATGGCGCTCGAGAAGATCGCTCTCGAAGACGACTACTTCGTCTCGCGCAAGCTCTACCCGAACGTCGATTTCTATTCGGGCATCGTGCAGCGCGCGATCGGCATCCCGGTGACGCTGTTCACCGCGATCTTCGCGCTCGCGCGCACCGTCGGCTGGATCGCGCAGCTCAACGAGATGATCGGCGACCCCGAATACAAGATCGGCCGCCCGCGTCAGCTCTTCAACGGCGCGACGCAGCGCAACGTGACGCCGGTCGGCAAGCGCGGCTGACGGCGCGGCGTTGCGCCGGCCCGGCATTGAGCCGGGGCGCGAAGGCGCGCCCCCACGATCGCGGGGCTTGTCCGATCGCGATCGGCCGCTTAGCCTGCGCTGGCAGTTCGTGACCGATCGCACATAAAACCTTGCATCGGTTTGAGCTGTCTTCCGTGCGACGGTGTTGGCCGCGGCCGCCCTCGCTTCCCGTTTCTCGTTGAAAGGCTGGTCATGTTTTTTGCTCGATGTATGGCGGGGTTCGCCGTGGCGGCGCTCGCGTTGAGCGCGCACGCTGCGACGCTGTTCGAGGATTTCGGCAACGTGTCAAGCCTGCCCGGCAAGGGTTGGGTCCAGACCAACAACAGCACGCCGGTCGGCTCGACCGGCTGGTTCGCGGGCAGCACCAGCGGCGCATCGTTCAGCGGTCAGTCGGGCGACTTCATCGCGGCCAACTTCAACAACGCGGGCTTCGGCGGCAACGTCGACAACTGGCTCATCAGCCCCGACCTCGTGTTGACCGGCGGCGCGACCCTGAGCTTCTTTACCCGTACCGAGACCGCCGATTTCCCGGGCGATCGCCTCCAGGTGCTGTTCAGCAGCGGCAACAGTTCGAGCACCGCGAGCTTCACCAGCTTGCTGCTGAGCGTCTCGCCCGACGCCCAGTCGTACCCCGACGGCTGGACGCTGTACTCGGTGGCGCTGCCGTCGGTGGCCGACGGCCGGTTCGCGTTTCGCTACCTCGTTACCGACACCAGCGTGGCCGGCAACTTCATCGGCATCGACACGGTGACGGTGGCCGCTGCCGTGCCCGAGCCCTCGACCTACGCGTTGATGGCGCTGGGTCTCGGTGCGCTCGGGTTGGTGGCCCGGCGTCGGCGCGGTTGAGGGACGCTGTTCAGGGTTGGATGACCGGCGCCCGCGATGCGGCCGGTCTGTTCTCATTTCAACGAGGATGAAACCATGCGAAGCAGGAAGAGTGGTTTGACAACCGGCGGCGTGAGCCGCGCCCCGTGGGCGGCCGCGCTGGCGGCTGCCGCGATCGTGGCGGCGCCGATGGCGGCGCGGGCGGCGGGGGGCATGACGGTGACCAAGGATCCGCAGACCGGCCAGCTGCGTGCGCCGACGGCGCAGGAGATGGAGGCGCTGCGCGCCAAGGAGAACGCCGCGCAGGCAAAGACGCACGGCAAGGCGCAGACGCTGGTCGAGCACCACCATGCCAACGGCGCGGTCAGCGTCATGCTCGACGAGAGCTTCATGAACTATTCGGTCGTGACCCGCAATGCCGACGGCTCGCTCAGCGAGCAGTGTGTGGTCGGCTCGAACGCCGCGCAGGCGATCGTCTCCGGCAAGGCGAAGAAGCCGTCCGCGAAGACCTCGACCGCGGCCCACAAGGAGCATGCCCATGAAGTGCGCTGAGCTGACGGCGGCGAAGCGCGGCGGTGCGGCGCTCGCGCTTGCGCTCGCGGGCCTGGCCGGCGGTGCCCAGGCCGCGGCGACCATCACGATCGTCAACGGCGATCCGGCGGGCGTCGGCTTCAACGACCCGACGGTGGTGGCGCCGATCGGCGGCAACACCGGCACCACGCTCGGTCAACAACGCCTGAACGCGTTCCAAGCCGCGGCCGACAAGTGGGGTGCGACCCTCACCGCGACGCCGACGATCCGTGTGCTTGCGACCTGGGAGGCGCTGACCTGCACCGCCTCGAGCGCGGTGCTTGGCAGCGCCGGGGCGACGGAGGTGTTTCGCGACTTCGCGGGCGCACCCCGTGCCGGCGCCTGGTTCGGCAAGGCCCAGACCGCGAAGCTGCTCGGGGTCGACCCCGACCCCGCCACCGCCGACATCCGGGCCCGCTTCAACATCAACCTCGGCAACGCCGGCTGCCTGACCGGCACGTTCTTCTACCTCGGCCTGGACAACAACCACGGCTCGAACGTCGATCTCGTCAGCGTGCTCACGCACGAGTTCGGTCACGGGCTGGGCTTCCAGACCTTCACCAACGGTGCGACGGGCGCGTTCCTGGCGAGCTTCCCGTCGGCCTGGGACTTCTTCATCTTCGACGACTCGGCCAACAAGGTGTGGGCAGACATGACGGCCACCGAGCGCCAGGCCTCGGCGCTGAACGGCCCGAGGCTGACCTGGGCCGGGCCGATCGTGACGAACGCCGTGCCGACGGTGCTGCAGCTGGGCACCCCGGCGCTGACGATCAGCGGGCCGCAGGCGGGCAGCACGGCCGGCGGATACCTGGTGGGCACGGCGTCGTTCGGGCCCGCGCTCGGCACGCCGCCGGTGACCGGGCAGCTGATGCCGGTGGTCGATCAGGCGAATGGCACCGGGCTGGCGTGCAACCCGCTCAGCGCCCTCAACGCGCTCGCGGTGAAGGGCAACGTCGCGATGGTCGATCGCGGCGTCTGCACCTTCAACGTCAAGGCGGCGAACGTGCAGGCCGCCGGTGCGATCGCGATGATCGTCGTCGACAACGTCGCCGGCTCGCCGCCGCCGGGGCTGGGCGGCACCGATGCGACGATCACGATCCCGTCGGTACGCATCACGCTGGCCGACGGAACCGCGCTGAAGGCACAGGTCGCACGTCGCTCGCGCACCTCTTCCGGCGTGATCGCGAGCCTGGGCGTCAACACCAGCCAGTACGCCGGCGCCGACGTGTTCGGCCGGGCGCTGCTGTACGCGCCCAACCCGTTCCAGGGTGGGTCGTCGGTCTCGCACTGGGACACCAGCGCGTTCCCGAACCAGCTGATGGAGCCGGCGATCAACGGCGACCTGACGCATGAGGTCACGCCGCCGAAGGATCTGACCTTCCCGCTGCTGCAGGACATCGGCTGGTAGCCGCCTCACCGCGAGCGCCTCGCGCCAGGGGCATGGTCGAAAGGCCGTGCCCCTTTCTCATGGCGGTGCGGGCGAGCGCATAAAATCGCCCGATGCCGCGCACCCTCTACGACAAGCTCTGGGACGAGCACGTCGTCCACACCGAAGACGACGGCACCGCCGTTCTGTACATCGACCGCCACCTCGTGCACGAAGTGACGAGCCCGCAGGCGTTCGACGGGCTCGAGCTGGCCGGCCGCAAGGTCTGGCGCGTCTCGGCGAACCTCGCGGTCAGCGACCACAACGTTCCGACGACCGATCGCTCGCACGGCATCACCGACCCGATCTCGCGGCTGCAGGTCGACACGCTGGATGCGAACTGCGATCGTCTGGGCATCACGCAGTTCAAGATGAACGACCGGCGCCAGGGCATCGTCCACGTGATCGGCCCGGAGCAGGGCGCGACGCTGCCCGGCATGACGGTGGTCTGCGGCGATTCGCACACCTCGACGCATGGCGCATTCGGCGCGCTCGCGCACGGCATCGGCACGAGCGAGGTCGAGCACGTGCTGGCCACGCAGACGCTGCTTACGCGCAAGGCGAAGAACATGCTCGTGCGCGTCGAGGGCAAGCTCGGCGCCGGCGTCAGCGCGAAGGACATCGTGCTGGCGATCATCGGCAAGATCGGCACCGCCGGCGGCACCGGCTACACGATCGAGTTCGCCGGCGCCGCGATCCGCGCGCTCAGCATGGAAGGGCGCATGACGGTGTGCAACATGGCGATCGAGGCGGGTGCACGCGCCGGCCTCGTCGCCGTCGACGAGACCACGATCGCCTACGTGAAGGGCCGCCCGTTCGCGCCCGCCGGCCTCGAGTGGGAGCAGGCGCTGCGCCACTGGCGCACGCTGCACTCCGACCCCGATGCGCACTGGGACGCGCGGGTCGAGCTCGACGCGGCGTCGATCCGCCCGCAGGTCACCTGGGGCACGTCGCCCGAGATGGTGGTGGCGATCGACGCCCGCGTGCCCGACCCCGACCGCGAGAAGGACGCGAGCAAGCGCGGCGCGATCGAGCGCGCGCTGCAGTACATGGCGCTCGAGCCGAACAAGCTCATCGCCGACATCCTGATCGACAAGGTCTTCATCGGCTCGTGCACCAACTCGCGCATCGAGGATCTGCGCGAGGCCGCGAACGTGGTGCGGCACCTGCGTCGGCGCGTCGCGAAGAACGTCAAGCTCGCGATGGTCGTGCCGGGCTCGGGGCTTGTGAAGGAGCAGGCCGAGCGCGAAGGCCTCGACCTCGTCTTCAAGGGCGCCGGCTTCGAGTGGCGCGAGCCGGGCTGCTCGATGTGCCTGGCGATGAACGCCGATCGGCTCGAGCCGGGCGAGCGCTGCGCCTCGACGAGCAACCGCAATTTCGAAGGGCGCCAAGGCGCCGGCGGCCGCACCCACCTCGTGAGCCCGGCGATGGCCGCCGCGGCGGCGATCGAAGGGCACTTCGTCGACGTCAGTCGCCTCTCGTGAGGGCCGCGCCATGACACCGTTTCGCATCCACACCGGCCTGGTCGCGCCGATGGACCGGGAGAACGTCGACACCGACGCGATCATCCCGAAGCAATTCCTGAAGTCGATCAAGCGCAGCGGCTTCGGCCCGAACCTGTTCGACGAATGGCGCTACCTCGACCACGGCGAACCGGGGCAAGACCCGGCCACGCGCCGCCCGAACCCCGACTTCGTGCTGAACCAGCCGCGCTACCAGGGCGCGTCGGTGCTGCTCGCGCGCAAGAACTTCGGCTGCGGCTCATCGCGCGAGCACGCGCCGTGGGCCCTCGATCAGTTCGGCTTTCGCGCGATCATCGCGCCGAGCTATGCCGACATCTTCTTTAACAACTGCTTCAAGAACGGGTTGCTGCCGATCGTGCTGCCCGACGAGCAGGTGGCGCGGCTGTTCGACGAGGCCGCCGCGTTCATCGGCTACCAATTGACGATCGATCTCGAGCAGCAGATCGTCGTCAAGCCTGACGGGGCGACGATCGCGTTCGAGGTGCAGCCGTTTCGCAAGTTCTGCCTGCTGGGCGGCTTCGACGACATCGGGCTGACCTTGCGGCATGCCGACAAGATCCGCGCGTTCGAGGCCGAGCGGCTGCTGACGAAGCCGTGGCTCGCGCACACGATCTGATCCGAAGAATCCCCGGGAACAAACCTTGAAGATTGCCATCCTGCCGGGCGACGGCATCGGCACCGAGATCGTCGCGCAAGCCGTGCGCGTGATGCGTGCGCTCGACCTGCGTTTCGAGACCGAGACCGCGCTGGTCGGCGGCGCGGCCTACGACGCGCACGGTCACCCGCTGCCCGAGGCGACGCTCAAGCTCGCGCAGGCCGCCGACGCGGTGCTGTTCGGCGCGGTCGGCGACTGGAAGTACGACAAGCTCGAGCGCGCGCTGCGGCCCGAGCAGGCGATCCTGGGCCTGCGCAAGCACCTCGGGCTGTTCGCGAACTTCCGCCCGGCGATCTGCTACGAGCAGCTGACGCACGCGTCGAGCCTGAAGCCCGAGCTCGTCGCGGGCCTGGACATCCTGATCATCCGCGAGCTGACCGGCGACATCTACTTCGGCCAGCCGCGCGGCCGCCGCACTTCGCCCGACGGCGCGTTCAAAGGCGCCGAGGAAGCCTTCGACACGATGCGCTACACGCGCCCCGAGATCGAGCGCATCGCGCATGTCGCGTTCCAAGCGGCGGGCAAGCGCAGCAAGCGGCTGACCAGCGTCGACAAGGCCAACGTGCTCGAGACCTTCCAGTTCTGGAAGGATGTGGTGACCGAGGTGCACGCCGAGTACCCTGATGTCGCGCTCGACCACCTGTACGTCGACAACGCCGCGATGCAGCTGGTGAAGGCGCCGAAGAAGTTCGACGTGATCGTCACCGGCAACATGTTCGGCGACATCCTCTCCGACGAGGCGGCGATGCTGACCGGCTCGATCGGCATGCTGCCGTCGGCCTCGCTCGACGCCAACGGCAAAGGCCTGTACGAGCCGAGCCACGGCAGCGCGCCCGACATTGCGGGGCGCAACATCGCCAATCCGCTGGCTACAATCCTGTCCGTCGCCATGATGCTCAGATACTCCCTCGACCAGCCCGCCAGCGCCGACCGCATCGAGTCGGCGGTGCAGCGCGTGCTCGGCGCGGGCCTGCGCACGGCCGACATCTGGTCGCCCGGGACGACGAAGGTCGGCACCGTCGAGATGGGCGACGCGGTCGTCGCCGCTCTTCGCGCCGGCATCGGCGGCGACATCACCAAGAAGACGATCAAGGGCTAGCAGGCTCCGGTTCGTCTCGCCCCCTTGTCCCGGCGAACGAGCCGGGGCAGCAAGAGGTTTCAAGGAAAACTTTCTGAAAGGGCGAACGATGAAGACGATCACAGGGTTGGTGGGTTGGCGCGGCATGGTCGGCTCGGTGCTGATGGAGCGGATGCGCGCCGAGGGCGACTTCGACCACATCGAGCCGCTGTTCTTCAGCACCAGCAACGCCGGCGGCGCCGTGCCGGCCGCGATTGCAAACCTCGCGAAGAACGAGACCAAGCTGTTCGACGCGTACGACCTCGACGCGCTGAAGCGCTGCGAGATCGTCATCACGACGCAGGGCGGCGACTACACCAGCGATGTGTTCCCGCGCTTGCGCGCCGCCGGCTGGAAGGGCCACTGGATCGACGCGGCCAAAACGCTGCGCATGAAGGACGACGCCGTCATCGTGCTCGACCCGGTCAATATGCCGGCCATCAAGGACGCGCTCGTGAAATCACGAAACGGCGGGGGCCGAAACTGGATCGGCGGCAACTGCACTGTGAGCTGCATGCTGATGGGCGTCGGCGCGCTCTTCAAGGCGGGCCTGGTCGAGTGGATGAACACGATGACCTATCAGGCGGCATCGGGCGGCGGCGCAGCGCACATGCGTGAGTTGCTGACACAGTACGGCACGCTGAACGCGTCGGTGCGTGGCCTGCTCGACGACCCGAAGAGCGCGATCCTCGAGATCGACCGTCAGGTCGCGGCGGCGCAGCGTGGCCTCACCGAAGCCGAAACCGTCAACTTCGGCGTGCCGTTGGGCGGCAGCCTGATCCCGTGGATCGACAAGGAGTTCGGCAACGG
The DNA here is from genome assembly GCA_035554275.1 of Burkholderiaceae bacterium. Lineage (GTDB taxonomy): Bacteria > Pseudomonadota > Gammaproteobacteria > Burkholderiales > Burkholderiaceae_C > LMDS01. The sequence continues at coordinate 1,088 of DATMIN010000349.1, read as the reverse complement.
CATGACCCTGGAAGAATGGAAGGGTGGGGTCGAGACCAACAAGATCCTCGGTCAGGGCCCGGCATTCGGTACGGCGACCACGCCGGTCGACGGCTTCTGCGTGCGCGTCGGTGCCATGCGCTGTCACAGCCAGGCGATGCTGTTCAAGTTGCGCCGCGACGTGCCCATGTCCGACATCGAGGCGCTGATCGCGAACGACAATGCGTGGGTCAAGGTCGTGCCGAACAACCGCGAGGCGACGCTGCGCGAACTCACGCCGGTGGCGGTGACGGGCACGATGGCGATTCCGGTCGGGCGCCTGCGCAAGATGGCGATGGGTCCGGAATACCTCGGCGCGTTCACGATCGGCGACCAGTTGCTGTGGGGCGCGGCCGAGCCACTGCGGCGGATGTTGCGCATCCTTCTGGAGGCTTGAGATCAACAATTGGGAGCAGGCGCGCGCCACAACGTCAGCCATTGCATGAGCTTGTCAGCGTATGTTATTGATGCTATTGTGATTTCCTGATTTCGGCCCGAATGTTGCAGATCAACGGCGGGAATCGCGACAATCCATGTCGCCGACATCGGCGTCAGCGCCCGCCGCTCGCCACGTCTTTCTGGGAGACGCCTTGAAAAGAAACTTGACGGTCTCGAGCCGATTCGCGCTCTCCAGCGTGGCGGCCGCGGCGCTGTGCCTGCTGTCGCCTGCGGCCTGGTCGCTGGGCCTCGGCCGGCTGCAGGTGCAGTCGGCGCTCGGTGAATCGCTGCGGGCCGAGATCGACGTGACGAGCCTGTCGCCGGAAGAGGCGTCGAACCTGAACGTGCGGGTGGCGACGCCCGAGGCGTACAAGCAGGCCGGCGTCGACTACAACGCGGTGCTGCCGGGCACGAAGATCGAATTGCTGCGCCGCCCCGACGGCCGCCCGTACCTGAGGCTCAGCAGCGACCGCGGCGTGCAGGAGCCGTTCGTCGACGTGATCCTCGAGATCACCTGGTCGACCGGGCGCCTGGTGCGCGAGTACACGATGCTGTTCGATCCGCCGGCCACCGCCCGCACGCCGGGTGCGGCGTCGGCCGGCGGCGTGACCACGGCGCCGGCGATGGCCGCG
>DATMIN010000348.1:0-2352 GCA_035554275.1 Burkholderiaceae bacterium | reverse complement strand
CTGCTCGAGGGCGTCGGCTCGGGGGCGGTCAGCAATCCGGCCGGCGACGTGGAGCACGCCGAGGTGATCTTCATCATCGGCTCGAACCCGACCGCGAACCACCCGGTCGCCGCGACGTGGATGAAGAACGCGGCCCAGCGGGGCGCGAAGATCGTGCTCGCCGATCCGCGCCGCACCGAACTCGCGCGCCACGCCTGGCGCACGCTGCAATTCAACGCCGACACCGACGTGGCGATGCTCAACGCACTGATCCACACCGTGATCGACGAGGGCCTCGTCGACGAGGCGTTCGTGCGCGATCGCGTCGGCAACTTCGAGGCGCTGAAGGCCAACGTGAAGGGCTACAGCCCCGAGGCGATGGCGCCGATCTGCGGCATCGCGGCCGAGACGCTGCGCGAGGTCGCGCGGGCGTTCGCGACCGCGAAGAGCGCGATGATCCTGTGGGGCATGGGCATCAGCCAGCACGTGCACGGCACCGACAACGCGCGCTGCCTGATCGCGCTGGCCAGCGTCACCGGGCAGATCGGCAAGCCCGGTTCGGGGCTGCACCCGCTGCGCGGCCAGAACAACGTGCAGGGCGCGAGCGACGCCGGGCTGATCCCGATGATGTTCCCGAACTACCAGCGCGTCGACGAGCCCGCGGTGCACGCGTGGTTCGAGGACTTCTGGCACACCAAGCTGGACGCGACGCCCGGCTACACCGTCGTCGAGATCATGCACAAGGCGCTCGCGCCCGAGACCGACCCGCACAAGATCCGCGGCATGTACATCATGGGCGAGAACCCGGCGATGAGCGACCCGGACCTGAACCACGCACGCCACGCGCTGGCCTCGCTCGAGCACCTCGTCGTGCAGGACATCTTCATGACCGAGACCGCGTGGCTCGCCGATGTGGTGCTGCCGGCGAGCGCCTGGCCCGAGAAGACAGGCACCGTCAGCAACACCGACCGGATGGTGCAGCTCGGCCGGCGCGCGCTCGAGATGCCCGGCGATGCGCGACTCGACCTGTGGATCATCCAGCAGCTCGCCGCGCGGCTCGGCCTCGACTGGCGCTACGCCGGCGACGATGCCGGCGTCGCCGCCGTCTACGAGGAGATGCGCCAGGCGATGGTTGGTGCGATCGCCGGCATCACCTGGGAGCGGCTGCAGCGCGAAGACAGCGTGACCTACCCGTGCCTGAGCGCCGACGATCCGGGCCGGCCGATCGTCTTCGACGACACCTTCCCGACCGCCGACGGCCGGGTGAAACTCGTGCCGGCCGACATCATCCCGGCCGCCGAGCGGCCCGATGCCGAGTACCCGTTCGTGCTGATCACCGGCCGCCAGCTCGAGCACTGGCACACCGGCAGCATGACGCGCCGCGCCAGCGTGCTCGACGCGCTCGAGCCGATGGCCACCGGCTCGATGAACGGCGCCGACCTCGCCGCGCTCGGCCTGAACCCCGGCGACGTGGCGACGCTGCGCTCGCGCCGCGGCGAGGTCGTGCTGCACCTGCGGCGCGACGACGGCACGCCGCGCGGTGCGGTGTTCGTGCCGTTCGCGTACTACGAGGCGGCGGCGAACCTGATGACCAACGCCGCGCTCGACCCGGTCGGCAAGATCCCGGAGTTCAAATACTGCGCGATCCAGGTCGCGGCGGGCGGCACGCCGCACGGCTCGCCGGGGTACGGGCGCGGCATGGCCTGACACCACCACGGGCGGGAGGGCCAGGGCCAGCGTCTAGACTGCGGCCGTGCAAGACGACCTCCGCCACGCCCCGATCGCCCCGATCGCCATCAGCACCGCGCGCCCCGCGGTGCGCGTCGCCGTGGTCATGGAGCGCGAGGCGAACCCGAACCGATGGGAGGCGTGGCGCTTCCGCCTCGTCGACGTGGTGCCGCAGCAAGACGCGTTCGGCCGCTTCGCGCGCGTGCTGCGCGACGACGGCCGCGTGCAGCGCACGCTGCATCCCGGCTTCACGCTCGAGCTGTTCCGCGACGAGGCCGAGGGCTACGTCCTGAACCTGAGTTCGGGCGCGCCGGTGTGGTTCGTGATGTGGCGCATCGACGACGAGGATCCGTCGCGCGCGACGCCCGAGACCGTCAGCGTCTCGTACACCGAGGCCGGCCGCTGGCTCGACGCGCAGGAGCGCGTCGACAACGTGCCGCTGCCGGCCGACCTGATCGCGTGGCTGCAGGCGTATGCCGACGAGCACTACAAGCCGGAGCCGAAGCAGCGGCGCCGGCCGCAGTCGTTCCTCGCACCGGGAGAGCGGCAATGAGCGATCACGCGCCGCCGGTCGACGCGCGCGACGGCTTCGTCTCGCGCTGGGCACGGCGCAAGGCGCAGGCGCGTGCGGAGACGGTCGCGCCG
>DATMIN010000347.1:0-4396 GCA_035554275.1 Burkholderiaceae bacterium | reverse complement strand
GCCACCCGCGCGCGCCCGCACAACCCCGCGCTCGACGACCCGCGCTCGAACACCGCGCGCGCCTCGCCCGAAGCGCGCTTCGCCGCCGCGCTCGGCAGCGCCGACGGCGCGCTCGTCGAAGAGCCGCTCGGCGACGACCGGCGCCGCATCCGCCAGGGCGGCGCGTGCGTGATCGCGACGCCGGCGCGTGTGTCGCAGCTGTTTCCGTTCGACGACTCGGCGACCCGCGCGCCGCAGAAGATCGAGCCCTGCTGAGGCGCCGCGGTGCGCGTCATGGCGCGTCGGCGGCGCGGGCGCGCGCCTCTTCCTGCAGGCGCAACACGCGGCGCTGCACCTTGCCGGTGGTCGTCATCGGCAGCGCGTCGATGAACTCGATCTCCTTCGGGTACTCGTACGGTGCGAGCCGGCCGCGCACGTGCGCCTGCAGCGCGTCGACGAGCTCGGGCGAGCCGGTCATGCCCGCGGCCAGCACGACATACGCCTTGACGACCGCGCCGCGCTGCGCGTCGGGCTTGGGCACGACCGCGGCGTTCGCGACCGCCGGGTGCTTGACGAGGCAGTTCTCGATCTCGCTCGGGCCGATGCGGTAACCGGCGGCCTTGAACATGTCGTCGCTGCGGCCGTGGTACCAGAGGTAGCCGTCGGCATCCATCACCGCCATGTCGCCGGTGCGGCACCACGAATCGTCCATCGGGCCGGTGTACTTGGCGCGCGTCGCGTCGTCGTTGTGCCAGTAGCCGAGGAAGAAGACCGGGTCGAGTTCGCCGTGCACGTCGCGCCGGTGCAGTGCGACGTCGCCGGGCACACCAGGCGGGCACTCGCGGCCGTCGTCGTCGATCACCGCGACGCGGTGCCCCGGGTACGGCCGGCCCATGCTGCCGGGGCGCGCCGGCCACATCAAGTGCGAGTTGCCGACGATGTAGTTCATCTCGGTCTGGCCGAACATCTCGTTGACGGTGACGCCGAGCGCCTCGCGGCACCACGCGAACACCGCATCGCCGACCGCCTCGCCCGCGCTCATGATCGCGCGCAATTCGAGCGCGAAGCGCTCGCGCGGCGCCGGCACCGCCTTCATCATCGCCTTCAGCGCGGTCGGGAACAGGAACGTGTGCGTGACGCGGTAGCGCGCCATCAGCTCGAACGCGGTCTCGGGCGCGAAGCGGCCCTGGTAGCCGACGATCGTGCGGCCGAAGTAGAGCGTGGGCAACAAGGCATCCATCAGCCCGCCCGTCCACGCCCAATCTGCCGGCGACCAGAAGGTCGCCGGCAGACTGGGCTGCGCCCCTGCTCTGACGCCCCCCATTCCCCGCTCCCCTTTCCCCGGGGAAAGGGGCCCGTGAGAGGCGCTGTCGCGCCGGCGCGTGAGTGCCGACGTGGGCGCGTCGAAGCCAAACCAGTTCTGGCTCGCGACGAAGCCCGGCAGGTTGCCGATCAGCGCGCGCTGCGGGATCAGCGCGCCCTTCGGCGCCCCGGTGGTGCCGCTGGTGTAGATCAGCACCGCTGCGTCGTCGGCGTGGGTGCCGACCGGGTCGAAGCGCGGCTGCTCGCGTGCCAGCGCGTCGGCCCAGTCGACATCGCCCTGCCCCGCCGCGCCGCCGACGGCCAGCACCGTGCGCAGCGCGGGGCACGCGGCGCGCGCGCGGCGCAGCGCCGCGATGCCGCTCTCGTCGACGATCGCGACCTGCGCGCCGCTGTCGTTCAGCCGGTACTCGAGCGCCTCGGGCCCGAACAGCATCGACAGCGGCATCGCGACCGCGCCGAGCTGGTGGATCGCGATGTGCGCGACCGCGGTCTCGAAGCGCTGCGGCAGCACGATCGCGACGCGCTCGCCGCGCGCCACGCCGAGCCGCACGAGCGCGCGCGACAGGCGGTTCGCCGCGCGCTGCAGTTCGGCGTAGGTGTGCGCGGCGCGGCGGCCATCTTCGTGCTCGCAGCGGATCGCGATCGCATCGGGCGTGGCGCGGGCCCAGCGCGCGCAGCAGACCTCGGCGATGTTGAAGTGCGCCGGCACCTGCCAGCGGAACGCGGCGTGGAGTTCGGCGTGGTCGTCCGTCCGCGCAGAAAGTTCAAGCATGTCCTACCCGAAGTCGGGTAACCGCCGCCGGCGCTGCAAGCGCGCCAGCGGCCAGCAGCGACGGGAAGAAGAGGAACGAGTTCAACAGCGCATCGAGCACGCTCAGCACGATCAGTGCCGCGAGCGCCAAAGGTACGCCGTTCGGCGTCCACACCGCGCCCGCGGGCACCCGCCCACATGCCGCGACGGCACTCCCGAGCCATGCAAGCGCACACGCCGACAGGCCGATCAGGCCGTACTGTCCGAGTACGAGCATGGCAAAGCCCCACGGGCGGCGCGGGCGCGAACGCCACCAGTCCCAGGCGCCGTTGCCCACCAGCGGCCTGGCGGTGGCGGCTTGCATATGCCGCTGGTCTTGCGCGATTCGCCAGGCGAACGATTGCCCGCGCTGCGTACTGACCAGCACCTCGACGATGTGTCGGCCCAGCACGGTGTCGCGCCCGAGACGCTCGATCGGCACGGCGCCTGAGGCATACACCGCACCAGCCAGCGCGACCGCACCGGCCGTACCGAGCAGCATCGGACGCGCCCGCCAGCGATTGCAGGCCAGCAAGAACAGCGCGCCGAGTATCAACAGCGCGATCGGCCCGACCGATTGCGAGGCGAGCGCAATCACCACATCGACGCCGGCAACCGCCCGCCAGCGCCATGACGCCCGCTTGCCGAGCGCGACCCAGAGCGCCGCGAGCGCGCACATTGCCACCCAGATGCCGTACTGGTTGCCGTGCTCGAACAGCCCCAACGGTCGGTAGCCGATGAATCGGACTGCGCCTTCGAGGCGATACGGATGGCGCTCGTAAAGCGCGTCGTAGATCAGCGGCCCGCCAGCCGCTTCAAGCAAGGCGATCGGCAGGCAGGCCAGCCCGCACAGCGCCAGCGACTTCAGCAAGACGAGACGCCCGTCTTGCGTGGCGAAGCAGGCGCGGCCGACCAGCCAGGTCGCACCCCAAGCGCCGGCGAGGTACAGGCTGGCCAAGCCGGCGTCCGGGCGCGGTGCGTCGATGAACAGCGCCTGCAACATGGGCCAGAGGCACCAGACGAGCACAGGCGCATCAAAGACGTTAGGGCGCAACCCGGCGAACACGCTGCGCCGGAAAAGCAACAGGCCGGCAAGCGCGGCGGTCGGCGCGATCCAGGCCTTGGTCAGGAGCATGTCGGATGGCAAGCCCGAACCGATGATCCAATACGGAAAGTCCGCATCGGCCGAACCGGCCGGATAGTGGCCGACGGGCAGCAACAGCCATCCACCCAAGACCACCATTGCGGCCGCCGGCGCAGGCTTCACCACACGGAACAGGAACGGCGCCGCGATCGCAAAGAAGGCCAGCGCGAAATCGACACTCACGATGCGACGCCGACGCAAACAGGAATCGACATGAACTTCCCCGCCGACGCGACGCAGGGCATCGGCCTCGCCAGCTTCGGGCTGTCCACGATCGCCGCGTTCCTCGCAGCGAGGCGTGGCGCGGGCCGCGGCTGGCAGGGCATCGGCCTGCTGCAGGCGGTTTGCTGGCTCGAAATGGTTCTGGCCAATCGCCACCGCGTGCACGACGTCGCGGGGCAGTGGCTGCAGCGCCATGGCCAGTACGCGGAGCGCATGCCGTTGCAGCACGAACTGCTGATCGCCGCGGGGGCCACGGCCGTCGCGACGCTGCTCCTGCTGGGCTGGCTGACGCGCCGCGCCGGTTGCGCGCAGCGCCTTGCCTGGGCGGCGACGGCAGCAACGCTGGCGCTGTTCGCGATCGAGGCGGTCTCGCTGCACGCGGTCGATGCGGTGATGTACAGATCCATCGGCGGCGTGCTGCTGGTGGGGTGGTGGTGGTCGGCGCTGGCCGCGGTGGTCGTGGCTGCGGCGATCCGCGCGGGAGCCTTCAGACCCGGAAGCGCTCGAGCCCATCGCCGCTGATGCGGCAGATGCGCCACTCGGGCATCACGGTCGCGCCCATCGCTTCGTAGACGCGGATCGCGTGCGTGTTCCAGTCGAGCACGCTCCACTCGAAGCGGCCACAGTCGCGCTCGACCGCGATCCGGCCCAGGCGCATCAGCAGCGCGCTGCCGATGCCGTGGCCGCGGTGCTCGGGCTTGACGTACAGGTCTTCGAGGTACAGGCCGGGCTTGGCGAGGAAGGTCGAGAAGTTGGTGAAGAACAGCGCGAACGCGACGACCTCGGCGCTGGCCGGCGCCGCGCCCGGCACCTCGACCACCAGCGCCTCGGCCACCGGCCGCTCGCCGAACAGGTGCGGGCGCAGCTTCTCGGGCGTGACCTGCAGCAAGTGCGTGAGCTTCTCGAACTCGGCCAGTTCGCGGATCAGCTGCACGATC
>DATMIN010000346.1:0-4271 GCA_035554275.1 Burkholderiaceae bacterium | reverse complement strand
GCCGACACCTGGAAGCTCGGGCGCCGCGATGTCGGCGACGGCCTCGTGATCGTGGTCGCGAAGAACGACCGGCGCGTCAACATCGAGGTCGCGAAGACGCTCGAGGGCGCGATCCCCGACGTGCTCGCCGGCCGCGTGATCAACGACCAGATCAAGCCGGCGTTTCGCGCCAACGATTACGCCGGCGGCCTGAACGCCGCGATCGACCGGCTCGACAAGGCGATCGGCGGCGAGGCGCTGCCGGCGCCGGCGCGCGATGCGTCGGGCAAGCGCAGCGGTAGCCACGGCTTCGACATCGGCGACCTCGCGATCTTCCTGTTCGTCGGCGTGCCGATCGCCGGCGCGCTGCTCACCGGCATCTTCGGCCGCAAGCTCGGCTCGCTGCTGACCGGCGGCGCGGTCGGCGGCGTCGCGTGGTTCCTCACCGCGAGCCTGCTCGTCGCCGGCGGCGCGGGCCTGGTCGCGCTGTTTCTCGTCGGCGTGATGGGCATGGGCGGCAGCCGGCTCGGCGGCCTCGGCCGCGGCGGCGGGCCGATCATCTGGGGCGGTGGCGGCGGTGGGTTCGGCGGCGGCGGGGGTGGTGGCGGGGGCGGCGGCTTCAGCTCCGGCGGCGGCGGCGATTTCGGCGGCGGCGGCGCCTCGGGGAGCTGGTGATGGGCTGGCTGCGCATCCTCAAGCATCGGCGGCTCGACGAGCGCGACGCGGCGCGCGCGCTCGGCGCCGGCGCGAGCGAGCGCATCGCGGCGCGCGTGGCGGCGAGCGAGGCGCGCCACAGCGGCGAGATCCGCGTCTGCGTCGAGGCCGGGCTGCCGCTGAGCTACCTGCGCCGCGAGGCCACGGTGCGCGAACGCGCGGTGATGATGTTCGGCAAGCTGCGCGTCTGGGACACCGAGCACAACAACGGCGTGCTGATCTATCTGCTGCTCGCCGAGCACGCGATCGAGATCGTCGCCGACCGCGGCCTGGCGCGCCACGTCGACGCCGCGCAGTGGCAGCGCATCGCCGCGACGATGGCGCAAGCCTTCGCCGCCGGCCGCTTCGAAGAGGGGCTGAACCAGGCGATCGACGCGGTCGACGCGCTGCTGCTGCAGTACTTCGCGCTCGCGCCCGGCGAGGCGAACCCGAACGAGCTGCCGGACGCGCCGTACCTGCGCTGAGGCGAGGCCGGAGCGGCCGCGAAAAGTTGGACCGCTCGGGTATTTATTCCGTCGTCATCTAGGGATGGCGGTGGCGTGATCACTTCCTAGAGTCAACAGCACCACCGCTTGAACTCAAGGACGTCATGTCACCCATCCAACGCTCTCGCCTGCTCATCGGCATCGTCGGCGCGAGCGCCGTCGCGATCGCGGCGTTGACGATTGCCGCTGCCGTGGCCGACCCTCGAGTGATGGCCGCTGGCGCCGTCGCGCCAGGGCCGACCGACATCGCGCTCACATTGGCAGGCCCCGGCGGTGCGGCCTTCGCGCCGAGCCACGCGCCCGAACGCGATCCCTCTGTTCCCGTTGCCACCGAAGTTTTCGCGCACGCGGCGTCGGCGGCCGAAGCGGACTGTCCTTCGTTTTAGCGGCGGCTCCGATCTTGCCGCCTTCTCGAATCCGGCAACCCCGGAAGGATGATTCCATGAACACTGACTTCTCATCGCCAGTCCCGACGACGTCGCGCGTGGCGCTTGCGATCGCTTGCCTCGCGGTCCAGGGCCTCGCCCAGGCACGTTGCAACGAAGTCCCCAATCATGCCCAACTCAAAGTCGCGCTGACGGCAGCCAGGAGCCAATCCAATGGCGGCTTCAATCTCGACATGTGGGGTACGGTCGTGGACCGCGACGGTGTGGTCTGCGCGGTGGCTTTCACGGGCGCAGCGGTCGGCGACCAGTGGCCGGGCAGCCGGGTGATCTCGGCCCAGAAGGCCAACACCGCCAATGCCTTCAGCCTTCCGAACCTGGCGCTGTCCACCGCCAACCTGTGGGCCGCGGTTCAGCCCGGGGGAACGCTCTATGGCCTGCAGCACAGCAATCCGGTCGACACCGACGTGGCCTATTCGCCGGCGTCGGCGGCCTACGGCACGTCGAACGATCCGATGGTCGGCAAGAAGATCGGCGGCGTCAACGTGTTCGGCGGGGGCCTGGCGCTTTACAACAGCGCGCACGTTCTCGTGGGCGCCATCGGCGTCAGCGGCGACACATCGTGCGCGGATCACAACATCTCTTGGCGTACGCGTTCGGCCTTGATGCTCGACTACGTGCCCGGCGGTGTCGGCTTGCCGGGCCGCGCCGACAACATCAACTACGTCGGCACGGTGCCGGTTCCGAGCCTGCGATCAGACTTCTCGCATCCGATCTGCGCGATTGCCGGCGTCGACGGCGTTACCGCGATCAGCGCGACGCTACCGCAGACGCGGTAGCGCTGAAGCAGACAAGCATTTGATTCAATTGGGGTGCGCGTCCGCGCTCGCCGCCGCAGGCTGCGTGCGCACCGCCCAGACCACGCCGGCGACGAGCAGCGCGACACCGACCAGCGTCTGCACCTGCGGTACGCGGCCGCGCAGCACGAACGCATAGCTCAACGCCGCGAGCGTCTCGAACACGATCAGCTGGCCCGACAGCGTCGGCGGCAGGCGCTGGCTCGCCTCGTTCCAGCACAGCGTGCCGAGCCACGAGGCGAACAGCCCGATCGCGAACATCAATCCGATGAACGCCGCCGGCCGCGGGCCGAACGGCATCGCGAACGGCTCGGTGCCCGGCGTGATCGCGCCCGCATCGACCCACGCGCTCCAGCCCCACGTCAGCGCGTAGCCGAGCAGCGCGATCGGCAACGTCATCAGCCCTTGCGCGGTGGCCCAGCCGCGCGGGCTGCGGTCGGCGTGCGCGCGCAGCCACTCGGCGTTGCGGATCGGGTACCACGTCCAGCACACCACGGCGCCGGCCGCGAGCAGTGCGCCGAGCGCATAGCGCGCCAGATCGGCGTTCGGCTCGGCGCGCAATGCGTCGAGCTCGATCTGGTTGACGAGCCCGATGCCCGCGCCGATCAGCCCCAGCGACGGCACCAGCTTCGACCACGCGAGCGGCGCCTCGGCGCGCGCGCCGTGGCCCGCGCGGCGCAGCTTCGAGGTGATCGCGATCACGACCGGCAGCGTGCCGATGATCATCGTCGGCAGCGGCCCGCCGGCGCGCTGAATGGCGCTGGCGAGGAACAGGTAGTAGACGATGTTGCCGACCAGCGCGAGCTTCAGCGCCTCGAGCCAGTCGGCACGCGTCAGGCCGCGCAGCGCGGCGCGGTCGAACCACGCCAGCGGCAGCGCGATCAGCCCGAACGCGAGGTAGCGGCCGAACGACTGCAGCGTCGCCGGGTACTCCGGCAGCAGCAACGGGCCGACGAACACCAGCCCCCACATCAGGCCGGCGGCGAGGGCGAACAGGGTTCCGGAGATCAGGGGGGCGCCGAACATCGGCCGGCAGTGTCGCCGATGTTCGGGCCGCGGGGGTCTTACCAGGGCAGCGGGTCGCCCAGATGGAAGAAGCCGCCGCTCGGGCCGTCGGCGGGCAGCGTGGCGAGCGCCACGCTGGTCTTCGCGCCGTCGGCCACGCCCATCGGCGCGGCAGGGCCGCCCATCGCCGTCTGCACCCAGCCCGGATGGGCCGAGTTGACCTTCGTGGTCTGGCCCTTCAGCTCGTGCGCGAGGTGCACCGTGTACGCGTTCAGCGCGGTCTTCGAGGCGTCGTAGGCGGTGGCCTTCATGTCGTAGATCGGCGAGGCCGGGTCGGCGTGCAAGGTCAGCGAGCCGAGGATGCTCGACAGGTTGACGATGCGCCCGGCGGGCGATCTGCGGATCAGCGGCAGCAGCGCCTGCGTGACCGCGATCGGCGCGAAGAAGTTCGCCTCCAGCGTGTCGCGCAGCACCTGCGCGTCGATCGTCGAGGCGGTGAAGCGCGGCGCCCCGCCGGGCTCGCCTTCGAGGTAGACGCCGGCGTTGTTGATCAGGATGTCGAGCCGGCCGGCCTTGGCCTCGAAGTAGGCGGCCGCGGCCGCGTGGTGCGCCTTGTTCGTCACGTCGAAGACGATCGCGTCAGCCTCGACGCCGGCGGCCTTGAGTTGCGTGACGGCCTCGCGGCCGGCGCGCTCGGTGCGCGCACCGATGACCGGGAACACGCCGGCGGCGCCGAGCTGCTTGGCGGTCTCGAAGCCGATGCCGCGGTTGCCGCCGGTGATGAACGCGATGGTCTTGGTGAATGAGGTGGTCATGAGCGCTCCAGTGATGGTGGGTGGAGGATGGGT